>DXZC01000056.1 GCA_019415505.1 Peptococcaceae bacterium
TGTGTATAAGAGACAGGAACAAGGATAAAGCTGACGCTAAAGCAGCGGCGGATTTGGCTCAGGCCCAGAAATTGGCCCAAGAATTAAAGAACCAGGAATTTGTGGTTAAAGCCAAGACCGGTGAGGGTGAGCGGCTGTTTGGTTCCATAACTAATAAAGACGTAGCGGCAGCTATGGAAGAAGCGTATAAAGTAAAAATTGATAAAAGAAATGTGGAAATGGACGACCATATTAAAACTTTGGGCTCCTATAAAGTAAAGGTGAAGCTGCATCCGAAAGTTAAAACTGAGGTTGTCGTGCGAGTGGAAAAGCTTTGACGTTTTGACCGCAGTTAAGTGAGCCTCTACCTTTATGAATAAAAAACCGGTGCCCAATGGGTGGGACATCGGTTTTATTATGAATAAATTTTATAAGGATACAGATATGGCAGAAAATCAAGAATATGACAAAGAGGTTCAAGAAAAGCTTGTAGCCCTGGAAGGTATACTTAATGACGTTTATGGCGCTGATCAGTTGGTGATTCGCGGTACTAAGTTGGAAATACTGGATTTAATGGATTCCGCCCAGCCTGAGGACAGAGTTGCCGCTTTGGAAAAAATTATTAATTATGATTCCAATTATAAGGGCAGCGGCAGTTTGGCTCAGCGTCTTGACGATTTGCTGGCCTCCCTGGCGGATACTATTGCCAAACGTAGCATAGAGGATAAATTAGAAAAGACAATCGCGGAAAAAATGCAGGAACGCCAGGAGGACTACTACCGAGAAATTAAGATACAGGTTCTCAAGGAGCAAAACGGCCCGGAGAACCCAACCACCTTAAAAAAATATGCTGAATTAGAGTGTTTAGAGGAGAAGAAGCTGACCCGCTCCGCTATGGACTTGCTGCGTCCCAGTGAGCTAGAGGAAATAGTGGGTCAGGAAAAGGCGGTAAATGCCTTATTGGGCAAATTAGCTTCCTCCTATCCCCAACACGTTATAGTTTACGGCCCGCCGGGAGTGGGCAAAACCTCCGCCGCCCGTTTGGCCCTGGAGGCGGCAAAAGCCGTGCCCTCGTCCCCCTTTGCCCCGGACGCGCCCTTTGTGGAAATTGACGGCTCCACCCTGCGTTGGGACCCCCGGGAAACTACTAACCCTTTATTAGGCTCGGTTCATGACCCTATTTACCAGGGGGCCAAGCGTGATTTGGCCGAAACCGGCGTGCCTGAACCCAAGCCTGGGTTAGTGACGGCAGCTAACGGCGGCGTACTATTCATAGATGAAATTGGGGAAATGGACCCCATGTTATTAACTAAGCTATTAAAGGTTTTAGAGGATAAGCGGGTGGAGTTTGAGTCCTCCTACTATGACCCTCTCGACGACCAAGTGCCCCGTTATATTAAAAAGATATTTGAAGAGGGTTTGCCGGCGGATTTTATTCTCATAGCCGCTACGACACGAGACGCTGGGGAGCTTAACTCGGCCTTGCGCTCACGTTGCGGCGAGGTATATTTTGACCCCCTCAGCCCGACTGATATTAAGACCATTCTCCACAATGCGGCGGAGAGATTAAAAATTAAGCTGGACGCTGACGCGGCGGAACTGATTGCCGACACTACGGCTGACGGCCGCAAAGCCGTTAACATATTGTCCGACGCTTACGGTTTACTCCTTTACCAACAGCGGGATAAAAAAGTTAAACGCATGGTAATTAAGAAAAAGAAAATAGAAGAAGTATTGCAGAATGCCCGCCTGTCGCCGCAGAACCATGATAAATCCAGGAATGGAGCGGAAATAGGCAAGGTTTTTGGTCTCGGCGTTTATGGTTTTTTGGGTTCGGTTTTAGATATTGAAGCCGTGGTATTTCCCGCTGCTGAAAAGGCTAAGGGCAGGGTACGATTTAACGATACGGCAGGCTCTATGGCCAAGGATTCAGTATTTAACGCCGCATCGGTCTTTCGCCTCTTAGGTGAGGAGGGTTTTCTCGATTACGACGCTCATGTCAATGTGGTGGGCGGCGGCAATATTGACGGGCCTTCGGCTGGCTTAGGAATCTTCCTCAGTATTTACAGCGCCTTTAAGGAATGGCCCATTCCCCAGAACATTGCCGTTACCGGGGAGCTGTCTATTCGGGGCAAGGTTTATCCTGTTGGCGGCATCGCGGAAAAAATTTATGGCGCTAAGCAGGCTGGGGTAAAAAAGGTTATTTTACCTTACGATAACTTAGGCGATGTGCCTAAGGGCCTTAAAGGTATAAAGATTGTACCGGTTAAAGATGTGCGCGAGGCTTTAAAGGAGGTCTTCCCCAAGGGCTTAAAGTAGTTGTGCGCATTTTGCCAATTAAATTATTTACTTAGGTTAGACTCAGCAATGTTGCTGAGTCTAATTTTTGTTTTCATTGCCTATTATTTGTGCTATAATATAAGTTAAAGCTTTTATAGTAAAACGATAAAGTATAAATAAAAAAATGTTTGTTAGGGGAGGAAATAAAATGGTTTCACAGGAAATGCTGGAGCTAGGCACAAAGCGTTCGGTGATTCGGGAGTTATTTGAATATGGTAAAAAGCGGGCAGCGGAAATCGGCGCGGAAAACGTCTATGATTTCAGTATTGGCAACCCCAGTGTGGCGCCGCCCTCAACTGTACGCCAGGCCATTGATAATTTATTAAACAATGAGGATAGCGTGGCTTTGCATGGCTATACCTCAGCCCAGGGTGACGCTGGGGTGCGCCAGGCTATGGCTGATTACCTCAATAAAACCTATGGGGAAAGCTTTACTGCCAACAGCTTTTACATGACCTGCGGTGCGGCGGCCTCTTTAATGATAACCTTAAAAGCCTTGGTTTTACCTGGGGAGGAAGTGATTATTTTCGCGCCCTTTTTCCCGGAATATAAGGTCTTTATTCAGAGCGTAGGGGGTAAACCGGTGGTGGCGCCTCCCTGTCGGGAAGATTTTCAGATTGATTTAACCGCCTTTGCTGAGGCATTGACCCCCCAAACCAAAGCAATAATAGTTAATTCTCCTAATAATCCCTCAGGGGTAGTCTATTCTCAAGAGACAATTAAGTCCTTATGCGCTGCCCTCAAGGCTAAAGCCCAGGAGTATGGCCATACTATTTATTTAATTACTGACGAGCCTTACCGGGAGTTGGTTTATGATGGGGTAGAGGTGCCTTTTCTCACTAAATATTATGACGATACCTTGGTATGCTATTCCTTCAGTAAATCCTTGTCCCTACCTGGCGAGCGTATTGGTTATATTGGGGTATGCCCTAGAATGCAGGAGGAACGCCAGGTGTACGCCGCCCTCTGCGGCGCTGGCCGGAGCTTAGGCTATGTTTGCGCTCCCAGTCTCTTCCAAAAGGTTGCGGCCGCCTGTGTCGGACAAACCGCTGACATCTCAGTTTATCAAAAAAATCGGGATTTGCTGGCCGGCGCTTTGGAGAAACTGGGTTTTCACTGTATCCAGCCTGACGGCGCCTTTTATCTGTTTGTCCAGTCGCCAGAAGGCGATACCCAGGCTTTTTGTGAAAAAGCCAAGAAATACGAGCTACTCTTAGTACCTGGCGCTGACTTTGGCTGCCCTGAATTTGTCCGTATTTCCTACTGCGTTAGCACGAAAATGATTGAGTCCTCTTTGCCGGCATTTGCGAAATTAGCAGCGGAGTATAAATAAGTTAAAAAATTGAGAAAATTGGCTCAAACTGTTGTTTTTTCTGGAAAAATCCCGCGGATTAAGTTATAATATAAGTTATATTTAAACAAATTGACAAGGAGACAGTGTAGTGGCGGAAGAAAAAGATATTTTGGCGGCAGTGGGGGAAAACCTCGGTATGCCTTATGATGATGAAGCTGAACGGGCTGTATTAGGCTCCATTCTCCTGGATCAAAGCATAATTCTGACCATTGCCGCTATTTTGCGCCCTTCTGACTTTTACAAAGATAGCAATAAAAAAATATATGAGACTTTATTACAGCTTAATGAGTCAAATAAATCCATAGATACCTTGCTGCTCACCAAGGCTTTGCGGGATTTAGGCTGCCTTGAGGCCATCGGCGGCCGCCAATATATTACCGACCTTTACAACGCCGTGCCTAGCGCTGCCCATGCTGTGGAATATGCCCGGCTGGTGCAGGATAAAGCCATGCGGCGCAGCGTTATTTCCTTTGCCGGCCAGCTTAATGAGGCTGCCCGCAGCCACGAAAGGCCAGCGGCGGAAATAATTGAGGCGGCGGAGTCGGAAATTTACGAGCTGGGCCAGGAAGCCAACCACTCATCTTTAGAGCATATTGCGCCCATTGTGGCCAACGCCTACGATAACCTGGGTAAACAAGAGGAGACTATTAAAACCTTTACAGAGCTGGACAAATATCTAGGCGGACTCCATAAAAGCGATGTAATTATTGTGGCGGCCCGACCTGGGATGGGTAAAACTACCTTTTGTATTAACCTGGCGGTGAATTCCGCTATAGAGCACAAGAAATCCGTGGCCTTCTTTAGTTTGGAAATGTCCAGCGAGCAGTTGGCTACCAGAATGTTGGTTTCCAGGGCTAAGGTTAATACCGAGCACGTTAAAAAGTGGGAAAAAATTACCGACGCAGAGATGAAAAAGCTGTCTGAAGCTATGTCCTCTATCGCGGCGGCTAATCTATATATTGATGATACTCCCAATATTACCGTGGCGGAAATACGCGGTAAAGTCCGGCGTTTGCAGAAGGAAAAGGGCTTGGACCTCATTGTGATAGATTATATTGGTCTTATGCAGGCTTCCTCCTTTTTGGCCCGCAGCGATAACCGGCAGCAGCAAATTTCGGAAATTTCCCGACAAATTAAGGGTATGGCCAAGGAATTGAATGTGCCCATAATTGTGATATCCCAGTTAAACCGTACGGCGGTGAAGGGGGATAATACCTCCAGCACCAAGGAGCCGGATTTAAGCCATTTGCGGGAATCCGGAGCTTTGGAGCAGGACGCGGATATTGTCCTGTTTATTCACCGACCCTCCTATTATAATCCGGAAACCGAGGACAAGAACCTAGCCCGGGTAATTATAGCCAAGCACCGTAACGGCGCTGTAGGTCGGGTAGATATGACCTTTATCAGCGAGTATACTCTATTTACCGACCGGGAAAAGCATCACCCTGAGGAGGGAGAACCAGTGCCTCCTGAGGAATTAGCCGGCTATGTTGAGTCCCAGCCGCCCAGCGCTGAAGAGCAGCCTAATACGGATAAAGAGTCTCAGCCCGGGAAAAAGGCGGCGGCTGAGGCGGCAAATAAGGAGGAGACAACGGCGGAAATAGTTCCCTTGGATGAGCTGCCTTTTTAAATTCTTGGGATTACACAAAGGGATAAATTTTAGAGATAATATTAAATAATAGAAATAAAGACTATTTACATTGCTTAAATTCGTGATATAATAAATTATTAAGCAATTTTAATTATACAGTTAGCGAGTTTATTTGTTATATATTAAGGAGGAAATAGAAAATGGCTAAAATGTATTACGACAGTGACGCGGACTTATCTTTTTTGGCGGATAAGACTATCGGCGTTGTGGGTTACGGCTCCCAAGGCCATGCCCAAGCCCAGAACTTGAAAGAAAGCGGACTTAATGTCATTGTAGCTGATGTTCCCAACAGCGTAAACTGGCGGCAGGCGGAAGCTGACGGTATGACTATTATGACCACCCCTGAATTGGCGGCTCAGGCCGACGTTATTCAAATTGTTACCCCCGATGAATTGCAGGCGCGCATTTATCATAGCGATATAGCTGAACATATGACCGAGGGCAAGGTTTTAGTTTTTTCCCACGGTTTTAATATTCACTTTAAACAAATTATACCGCCGGAACACGTTGACGTTATCATGATTGCGCCTAAAGGTCCGGGTCATCTAGTGAGACGTACCTATGTTGAGGGTAGCGGCGTGCCTAACCTCATTGCCGTGGAGCAGGATTATTCCGGTAAGGCAAAGGAAATAGCCTTAGCTTGGGCTAAAGGTATTGGCGGCACCAGGGCCGGGGTAATTGAAACTACCTTTAAAGAGGAAACTGAAACAGACCTCTTTGGCGAACAAACCGTATTGTGCGGCGGTTTAAGCCATTTGCTGACCGCTGGCTTTGAAACCTTGGTGGAAGCTGGTTATCAGCCGGAAATCGCCTATTTTGAATGTGTGCATGAATTAAAATTGATTGTTGACCTAATTTACGAAGGCGGCTTGGCCACCATGCGTTATTCCATTAGCGATACGGCTGAATGGGGCGATCTTTCCGTTGGTCCCGACATTATTACAGCTGAAACCAAAGCCAGGATGAAGCAGGCTCTCACCGATATTCAGGAAGGAACCTTTGCCAAAAACTGGATTTTGGAAAATCAGGCGGGAAGACCCCGTTACAATGCCCTGAAACGCCAGGGACAGGAACATCAGGTAGAAGAAGTTGGCGCGGAATTGAGAAAGATGATGCCCTTCATCAAACCTACGATTAAAGTTAAATAATTATTGAGAGGCTCTTTAAAGAGCCTCTCAATTTTAATGTGGTGAAACTATGGCTAATATAGATGAACTGGTAAATACTTTGCGACAAAAGAATAATGCCCAGGCGGCCCAGGCTTTAAAATTCTTGCTGGCCCTCAGCCGTGACTCAGATGTTGTATACAGTTACTTTTCCCAGTTTGCCGACATGTTGGACAGCTCTAATTCCTATCTGCGAACCAGGGGCTTGCTGTTAATCGTTGCTAACGCCCGGTGGGACAGGGATAATAAAATAGAGGAGCTGCTGCCCCGGTTATTAAGGCATATTGTGGATCCCAAGCCCATTACTGCCCGGCAATTTATCCAAGCTTTACCGGAATTGGCCCAGTATAAACCTGAGTTGAACATGGCTATAAGGGAGGCGCTGCTACAAGCGGATACCACTGTTTACGCCTCTAGTATGGGGCCTCTGGTGCGCGGCGATATTCAAAGGGCGCTGGCTCAAATCAGGGTGGAGGAGTGAAGGCCGGGAACTGTAAAGTCAGTAAAAAGCATAAAATATACCGAGTTTTAACTCGGTATATTTTTTACTTGATAAAAACAAGACCATGCGATTGTCGCCTGGTTCTGTTATTGGCTTAGTCCGCGGGTTGCAAGTTTGGGAGTTGAGTTTCGCTGCTCTGCCGCCAGCCTGCGTTTAACCGCTGTTGCTGTGCGGCCGCTTTAGACCGGCCTTGCTTATTGGTCCTTGTTTTACCCTGATTTTAAGGCTCCTTTGGCTTCGAGGCATTAATCAAAGCTCGCGCCTATACTCCGCCTGCCCCATGGCGGGCGGTAATGATGCAGCTTAGCGCAATGTTTTACCAGCCGTTATCTGGGATAGTCCCCTGTTCCTCGGCGGTAAGGCATCTTGATAAGCTATGCTCTTGTCCAAGGCTATGTGCGGCATCTATCTAAACGGATGTTGGTAAAATTACCTGACGTAGCTTTTATGTTGCTTTCAAGCCTGACCTTGGGAGTTAAGCTTCCTGCGCTGGTGTAAATGGACGCCTATATGGCCCACCCCTAAGATGATGACCGCCAAGAGCAGCCAGAGGACTCGGCCATAGATACTCAAAAGTAAAAAGGCCAGTACCGGTAAGGTCGCACCCGCTACCGGTATGCCCCAGAGGCTGCTGTAGAAGTCCTTTAAGGTTTTGGCGCTTTTAAAGTAACGCAGCCACCAAAATTCATAGAAAAGCATTAAAATAAAGGCGGCAAGGAGCCAAAGGGACCACCAGGACCATTGTTGTAAATTAAAATCAGTAAATATTAACGCCAGGCAAGTGACTGATACTTGGCCTATTCGCTCGCAGGCTGAGAGCAATTTAGGCTCATCTTTAGAATCGTAGCCTGTTGGTTTATGGCGGGACCAAATTATATTGGGGATAAATAACAGTAGTAAAAAGAGGAACCCTACATAGGAGAAGCCTAAATTGCCGGTTAACCAATTCATAATATCCTCCTCCAAGATAATTTAGTATAATAATTTTCAATATTTACTTAGCTTCTAAGAGCTTTTAGGTAAGTTTAGTTGATTATGCCCAGGTTATTGGATAGTCTAAGTTGGGAGGTAGCTTGGTATGGCTGTTTCCTTTGGCGGAGTTGACCTGCCCTTGGGTTAAAAATACGGCTTCCCGCAGGTCAACGTTATTGAAGTTGGCGTCCCTTGTGTCAGCCCCAAGGAAGATTGCGCCGTCAAAACGGCAGCCGGTGAAGTTGGCGGCCAGTAAAAGCCGCATACTGAGATTCCAGCCGCTCAAATCCTGGTCTTGAAAATTTTTGCCTAAAAAGCTTGCCGGATATTTTTTATGCTTACGGTGCATTCCCTGCTCCAGATTAAGGCATACCTGTTTTAAAATGGCGCTGGCCCTATGTTTATAGGCCGCTAAATCTGCAGATAAAATAGAGGCGGGAGAACTGTTACATAGCGTTATATTTTCATTTATGAGGCTCTGAATCTCATTTTCCCAGGGTTTTGCGGCTAATAGCGTCAAAGCTTCCCTTAAATAATATTTAATTTGCAATAATTGGAAAACAGACGTAAAAATCGTAAAAATTTCCGGGGATTGTTGAGGTAAATCCTGCCATGTTTGCCCTTGATAAATAACTTGGGTTACTTGTTGTCCCGCGCCAAAGCAGTCATACCCTATACAGCCCTTCATTTTTTCCTTTTTCAGCTGGGAGTGTATTTTACAGCGGTAATCCGGCCTTAGGTTTAGGCATGGTTCGCCCGCGGCTTTATGGTCCGGAAAGCCGTCTGTTGGCGAAAAAAACAGCGCAATGCAGCACAGGCCGGAACATTTGCCGCAGTCTCCCTGCATTTTAGGTCTTGTTTTTTCATTTCGTAGCTCAATTTTCATGGTTTATTATCCTTCTCATTCTGATAATTTTCTGCTGTTCAGGGCAGCATGGATTGTTATAAAGGCTGGGTAAGGCCAGTATGTTGCAGTGTTTTTCTCTAAATAACTTTGCATAATTCTGTTTTTCCAGCTTTAAGTTAGTTTTTTATTTTCCCTGCTAAAGCTACTATTTGATAAAGCGGGTAATTTTAATAAAATAAATAATTGATTAAGGAGATTTAAGTGACTAAATGGGTTTTGGCCGCTTTAAATTTCTCTTTTTATGCTATATAATGTACATAATAATCTCTACATAACGGGGGCAAAATATCATGACAAAAGCTGGCGCCGCCAGGTATGTGCTTTTAGACACAATTCGGGGAACAGCCATCGTAAGTATGGTAATCTACCATCTTTGCTATGATTTGGATTTTTTCTTTGCTGTCCCTCTCCCTTGGCTCCATAGTGGTGTGGGCTATCTTTGGCAGCAGAGTATCTGTTGGTGCTTTATATTTTTAGCGGGTTTTTGTTGGTCTTTGGACAGGCAGCCTCTAAAGCGCGGTGGGAAAATATTTTTATGGGGTTTGGGTATTACTATATTTACCGTGATTTTTATAGCGGAGGCTCCTATTATTATGGGGATTCTCTCCTTTTTGGGTTGCGCCATTATCCTTATGGTACCTTTGTCTTCGGTATTGGCCAGGGTTAACCCCGCTGTTGGTTTTGTAATAGCCTGGCTCTGCTTTATTATTCTCAAGGTTGTCAATGTGGGGGATTTACCGCTAATTGAAAACATGGTGGCTCCCTTGGACTCTTGGGGTGTGGTGGCAGATGTTGTTGCTTGTTTGGGCTTTCCTGGGGCGGATTTTCATTCCGCTGATTATTTTCCGTTAATACCTTGGTTTTTTCTTTTCCTCGCCGGCTATTTTTTCTGGCGATTTCTGGGTGGCAGTGATTTTTTTACCAATATTGCCTATTATACCATAAAACCACTGGCCTTTGTAGGACGCCACGCGCTGACAATTTATCTGCTGCACCAGCCGATTATTTGGGGGCTGTTATATCTAGGGTTTCTTTAAATACTAAGGAGCTAAAACAATGAAAAAACACGGTTATTATTCCATTGGTGAAATAGCGAAAATATGTAAAATACCCAGTTCTACCCTGCGTTATTACGATGAAATAGGTGTTCTCAAGCCCAGTTATATTGATAGTGAAACAGGCTACCGCTATTATGATAGAGAGGCCCTTCTCTATGTGCCGGTGCTCCGTTATTATCAGGGCTGGGGGCTAAAATTAAAGGATATTGTGGCTTTGCTGGAGTTGGATGATCTAACCGGTCTAAAAAAATCCTATGATGACAAAATAGAGGAGCACAGGGAACAGATAGCTAGGCTAGCCCAGGAAATAGACAGTATGGTATCCTGGCGGGAGTTAATTACCGAAACCGAGGCGGTAATTGGGGAAGGGGATTTTAGTGTTAGCCTTAAAAATATCCCCGTTACAAAAATGTTTAAGATTCAGCCCACCGCCTTTCCTGGTATGCGCTTTGAAAATATTTTGATAAATAATGAGTTTTGTAGTAATGTCTATTCTTACAACTATGTTACCTTGGGAGCCTTGTGGGTTCAATATCCCTCCCAGGAGAGCCGGTTGCGGGAAGACTTTAATAATGTGACTCTACTGATTAAAAACCACCCTTTTTATGATAATTCCCCCGATGTTCAAGTAATGGAGTCTTTTACCGCTGTGGCTTGTTATCACCAGGGACCTCATAATCAGGTGACGGCTACTTATGATAAAATAAACCAATGGGCGAAGCTGCATAATTTTACCTTGCGGGGCGATGTTATAGAGCGTTATGTGATAGACCTGTGGAGTACCAAGAATAGCAATTGGTTTTTAACTGAGATTTTTTGCCCCTTGGCGGAAAATAAATCTTGACTTTCAGGTATGGTTTAATGTTTATAATTTTGTTAAGGATAATTCCTAATCACTTTTTTAAATTTTAGGAGGTTGAGTTAATGAAGGAACTATTTAAGAGAAAATGGCTTGTGGCTTTGATGACTGTTTTCTGCGCTCTGGCTTTTACGGCCTGTGGCAGTTCAGAGCCGGAAAGCAACGACTCCGGCGCCAAAGAATCGGAGTCTACCCCAGCTGAGCTGCCCACTGAGATTTCCCAAGCTGATTGGGTGGACAGTAAACAAGCTGTAGAACTGGATACCGGTATCACCATGAAGTATGTGGAAATGGGCCAGGCTGACGGTGAGCCGCTGGTTATGATTCACGGTATGACTGACAACAGTCGCGGCTGGTCGTTGATAGCTCCCTATTTTGCCGATGACTATCATATTTATATGGTAGATTTGAGGGGCCATGGCGATACTGATAAGCCGGATATGCGTATGTACGATACTGCGTTATATGCTGCGGATATAGCTGCTTTTATGGATGAAGTAGGCATAGAATCAGCGGATATTATCGGCCATTCCTTAGGTAGCATGGTTACCCAGACCTTAGCTATTAACTACCCGGAAAAGGTGGAAAAAATAGTACTGGAATCTACCGCGCCGGTGGTTCCCGGTGAATTAGGTACCTACCTGTACGATACTGCTAAGGGCTTTACCGAAGCAGGACCTGACGATGAATTTATGGCTGAGTGGTACACCAACCCCAACCCTGTTGACGAAGAATTTTTAGAATATGAAATGGCTGAATCTCAAGGTCTGCCCAATTATGACTGGTTACAAATCTGCAAGGGCTTTTGCTATGCTGACTTGACCTTGGTGATGCCTGAGCTGGAAAGTGATACCCTGATTCTTTGGGGTAGCGCTGACGGTTTCTTTGGTGAAGCGGAACAGGAAAAAGTGCGGGAACTTATTCCCCAGGCTGAATTTATTGCCTACGAGGGCAACGGCCATAATATCCAGTGGGAAATACCCGAACAAATGGCTACTGACGTTTTAGAATTTTTGAGCGCTGAATAAAAAGCTGGGTAAAATTTAACAGTAATTATTAAGATTATAAGAGGGAACCGCTCTGCAAAGCCAGAGCGGTTTTCTCTTTTGGGGGGCCAATGCGAAAGTTTTTAAAAAAGTACTTGACAGTTAGCATAAAGTCTGCTATACTATAAAAGTATTCAAAATAAATGCTTTATTTTCACATAATCTGGGAATCAATGCTTTTTTGACTCAGAATATGTGATTTTGTTTTTATCTGGGTACAAATAATATTTATATGGAGGTACCCAAATGAATAAAGGTACAGTTAAATGGTTCAACTCGGAAAAAGGTTTTGGTTTTATCACTCGTGAAGATGGTGGCAACGATGTATTCGTCCATTTTTCCTCAATCGTTTCCAATGGTTTTAAAACCTTGCTGGAAGGTCAGAACGTAACTTTTGACACTGAAGTGGATCCTAAGAATAATGATAGATTCAGAGCTGTAAACGTTTGTTTAGCTTAAATTAGGAAAACACAAAACAGCCGTGGAATTTTTCCGCGGCTGTTTTTTTATTGCAAAAAATGTGCCTAAATATATTGCCACCCCTTTTAATTTAGAGGTATTATAGTTATAATTAAGGTTAATAAAGTGAGAATTTGAATTTTTGGAAAGTTATGACCTCTTAACAGATTTTATATTGTATCAATAAAATCCCCTAAAAGCCTTAAATATAAAGGATTTCTTGCAATGTGTTCACCTTATCCCTTTATACGATTTCAGGTTACCCTTTCTTTCCGCTCATAAGGGCAGAAAGGAAATAGTCATAAAGTAACACAAAGCGGTTAAAAGCATAAATACCTAATAAGTTAGGCCAAACGTATAATCTTCGGATGCGCGTGCTGGGGATTGTGCATAGTAAAATATATTTTTATAATTTGGCAAAGGGAAGGGTAAAAGATTACAACCCCCTTTTCCTGGATATGCACATTATTGAAATAGCAAATTTAACCGAATGATTATGATATATCAAATGGTATAAAAGATACGGTTAGTTAATTTAAAATACAAAAAGGGCTGTATTTAAAGGGTTGCAACTGTGGGTTGACACATTGAATGGCGCTGATTGGTGGTTTGCAACTGCACAAAATGGTAAAATCTAGGCATAAAAATTGTGCTAGGAGGACATATAGATGATTTTTGCTGATAAGCTAATTCAGCTTCGTAAAAAAGCGGGCTGGTCGCAGGAGGAATTAGCGGCACAGATGAATGTAACAAGGCAATCTGTTTCAAAATGGGAAGGGGCTCAATCTGTGCCTGACCTTAAAAAACTGATGCAACTTTCTGAATTGTTTGGCGTAAGCACCGATTATTTACTTAAAGATGAAATCGAAGATATTGAACCCTTGAACCTGGCCGCAGAAACGACATCATTGAGGTGTGTATCTATGGAGGAGGCTGACGCTTTTTTGGCTGTAAAGGCGGTGACGTCAAAATCAATAGCATATGCAACTTTCCTGTGCATTTTATCTCCCATATGCCTATTTATATTGGCGGCAATTAGTGAGACTACAGGGTACGGTTTGACAGATGTTGTTGCGGGAGGAGTTGGGATGATTGTTTTACTTATTTTCGTGGCAATAGCGGTTGCCATCTTTATTTCCAGCGGTAATAAAACTGCTCAGTTTGCGTATTTAGAGAGGGAAATATTTGAAACGGAATATGGTGTTAGCGGCATGGTTAAAGAACGCAAATTGCAATACAAGGGCAGATATACAAGAAACAATATTATTGGGGCTTCTCTGTGTATTATGGCTTTAATTCCTCTTCTAGGAGGGGCGATTTATAACGAAAATAACGAGTTATTTCTCACAATTATGCTGGCTGTTTCCTTTGTGCTTGTGGGAATTGGCGTGGTTTTCTTTATCAGTAGCGGCATTGTATGGGCAAGTTTTGAAAAGCTCCTACAGGAAGGCGACTATGCAAAAGAAAGAAAGGAGAGGCAGCCTGTGGTATCTGCCATATATACTGCCTATTGG
>DXZC01000057.1 GCA_019415505.1 Peptococcaceae bacterium
CCTCAAAATCGGTAATCTCTTGGCCGTTTTCATCCTTTGGCGTTAGAGCCAGCAGCCCCCAGGATAAATCCTTAACTGTCCCTAGCATTTGGGCGGAATATAAATCCGCTACCACCCTGTACAACTTATCGTCCCGCAAAGGCGTTTCCTCAGCGTTAGCGGCCATTAGGCGCAAATCAGTAACTCTATTCAGGAAAAAGCGGTGCGGATTATAGGTGAACCACAGTCCCGACATATACAGCTGGGCCACGGGCATGAGGGCGGAAACCGAAGCGTCCACCTCGCAAACGGACCATAGCTCCTTACCGGTGAGATAAACGCTAACCAGCGGATAGCCGGTTTCACCGTCAGGGCCTACTCCCAAGGAGCTGACGTTAAATATTTGGGACACAGTGATATCTCCCCGGCTCAGAGAACCCCGCACCACACCGGAGGGAACTACAGCCACGTCAGCAGGTTGAGAATTCTCCCCCTCGGCCTGGGAAACGCCATAAATATAAGCGTCAGCTATCAGATTACCCAAGGTATCCTCCCCTGGCTCTTGGGCAAAATCAGCTATCGGCGTGAAATCAAAATCCGTTCGGGCAATAATTTGGTCAAAGGTATAGCCATAGGGCGACAAATATTGGTTTTGGATATCAGCTTTAAACTCCGCCATTGCGCTGAGAGTTTCTTCATCCTCTGGCACTGATTTATCCAGAGGTATCAGGCGATAGTCCAACACGGTATTTTCCTGGTCCAAGGCGAAGGTGAGACTGCCCAAATTTTGGGTATATTCGCCCGCGGAAACAATCAGGGTGTTTCCCACCCTGAGCGGTTCCGCCAGCGTGGTATGGCTGTGGCCGCTAATAATCACGTCAATATCCGGTACCTCGGCAGCTAAAATTTCGTCCTCACTATCCTTGGGTTCCTCGGTAGTACCGCTATGAGATAGGCAAATTATCACAGCGTTAGGCGCCTCCGCCTTAATTTCCGCCACAACCGCGTCGGCGGTTTCCCTTGCGTCGGCAAAATGCAGACCGCTCAAGGGAGCGTACTCCACTGCTTCCGCCCCAATTAGGCCAAAAACAACCACCTCCACGCCGTCCTTTTCTATAATTTCATAGGGCTTAGCCTCTATGGCCTCTAAAGCTCCCATGAGTTCCGCGGCGTCAGCCTCTAACTCCGGGTCAGCTAAGGTGGCCTGCCAGTCAATATTGGCAGTAAGGAGCCGGGGTAAATCCTCGTTACTCTCTATTGCCGCATACAGCATCTCAGTAAGACCTGCGGTGCGGTAATCAAACTCATGATTACCCAGGGTGGTATACTCAAAACCCAGGCGGCCCAGGCTACGCAATTCCGCGGCCTCTGTAGTATAGATAGTCTGAAAAAGGGTACCCATAGAAAAGTCCCCGGCGTCTACCAATAAAGCCTGGGGATACTTTAGCTTTTCCCCGTCTATGGCGGTTTTCAGTTTGGCAAAGCCCCCGGTTTCTTCCGGCACGCCGTTGAAGTTGCTAACGTCGGCGGTAAGATGGGAGTGGACGTCGTGGGTAAAAAGCACGGTAAAACTGTCAGCCCCTAAGGCGGGACCGGAAAACAGGAGTACCAAACCAAGGCAAACCAAATTAATTATATAAAACTTTTTCATTTTGCCGCCTTTCTTGTAACTAATTTATTCTATTCTATATTATCCGGCCAAGATTGGCAATAAAAACAATAATATGGTATAATATATTTTGTAAAGGAGGATTATTGTGAAATTATCCCAAAGGCTTCTTACTGCCGCCGGCTTTGTGCCCCCGGGCGGGGTTTTGGCTGATATTGGCGCCGACCGAGGCGAATTATCCTATTACCTTTTAGACAACAGCATGGTAGAGCGGGTAATTTTAAGCGATATTTCCGCCAAATCACTAAACCGGGCGAGAGAGCTGTTTAACGCTACGCCCCTGGCGGACAAGGCTGAATTCCGAGTTGGCGACGGTTTAGCAATCTTAAACCCCCAGGAAGCTGACGCCATTGTTCTCGCTGGCATGGGGGGACAAACCATCGTCAACATACTGTCAGCCCAACCCCAAGTAAGCCGCGGCGCTAAAGCTCTTGTGGTACAGGCCATGGGCAATACGCCCCAGGTACGCCGGTGGTTTCAGGATAATGGTTTTACCATAACCGCTGAAAGTATTATCTGGGAGGACGGCCACTATTATACCATAATCCGAGGTGAACCGGGGCCGAGCCAATTAACCGACTTGCAGCTATATGCCGGTCCCCTTCTGCTAAAAAGGGGGGAGCCACTCTTAAAAGAGAGCTTATGCCAGGAAAGAGCGGTGAAGGCCCATATTTTACAAGTCTTAACTAATAAGTCCCAGGGCCAAGAGCGGCAAGAAAAATTGCAACAGGAGTTGCGCTTCCTCGATTCCCTCCTTGCCTTACTGGAGAAAGGTTGAAAAAATGCTATTAAAAGAATTATTAAGAGAATTAGACAAGCTCTGCCCCTTTGCCTATCAAGAAGATTTTGACAACAGCGGCCTACAGGTTGGAGCGGAAAATCACCAATGCCAACACCTACTGCTGGCCTTTGATTTTACAGAGGACGTACTCAAAGAGGCTGTAGCTAAGGGCTGCGATACCATAATAACCCATCATCCCTTTTTATTCCACGGCCTTAAACAGGTGGACGCCAGTAACTGGTCTGGCAGAATGATCTACCAACTGATAGAAAATAAAATTGCCCTGATTGCCCTGCACACAAATTTAGATAAAATAGATTTCGGCGTTAATATGCAGTTAGCCACGGATTTGGGGCTGCAAAACATCGAGGTCTTTTTACCTGAGGCCAGCGGCTGCGGCCTAGGAGCCGTGGGCCAGCTGGCCCAGCCCCAAACCATGGCGGAATTTATTGCCACAGTAAAGCAAAATCTAAATTGTCCCTGGGTAAAATATGTGGGCCAGCCGGAGAAAACCGTGTCATATATTGGCGTTCTGGGTGGAGCTGGCGCGGAGTACCTTAACGCGGCCCAGGAAAAGGGGTTGGACGTTTATGTAAGCAGTGATTTTAAGTATCACGACGCGCAACAAGCCCAAAATATCGACCTCTGTATAATCGACGCCGGACATTTCGGCACCGAAGTGGGCGTAGTGAAGGCTTTAGGGAAAAAGCTCCGGGAGGAGCTGAAGGGCTTGCAAATTAGCGTTAGTGAAAATATGGCGGATTATTGGCAATATGAGTAAATAAAACGGCACTTTTGTGCTGTTTTTTTTTAGGGCGCATAAAATAGTATGATAGACATAGGGAGGTAATTATGGCGGAAATTTACGCATATCAAGAATTACTCTGTAAAAAAGAGGAGCTGGCCAAAGAAATAGAGGAGCTATCAAACCTCAGCGATTTACCGGCGCTGCGCCGGAATTTTCAGCGGGAAAAGCAACGCCTGGCGGAAACCCAAAGGAGACTCCAAGAATTGAGGGAAATCAGGGAGCATAAGTCTAAAGAGCTGGCGGAGATCAAAGAACAAGCCGCCAGATTGGAGACTCAGATATACGACGGCTCAGTGACTAATCCCCGGGAATTAGCCCTTCTCCAAGATAAAGGCGAGGAACTGAAACGCAAAGAGGAAGTGGTGACGGCTGAAGGCCAAGCAACGGCGGCAAAAATAGGGCAAGAAACGGCTAAGGGCAACCAATTAACGGCAAAATTGAAGGAAATTAAAGCAGAATTCGACGTTTCCCAAAGCGAATTAAAGGCCACCCACGCTAAACTTAAAGCAACATTGGCGGACTATGATAGAGAGTTAAACAAACTAGCAAAAAAAATAAATCAGGAAAAGCTGGCCTTTTTTCTAAAAAACCGCCAGACCTTTGGCGGCAAGCTTTACGCTATAGTGCGGGAGGGCGGCACTTGCAGCGTTTGCTACCGCACTTTAACTAAGTCTACCATAAACAGAGCTGCCGACGGTAAGGAGGTCTGCTGCGATAATTGCAACAGAATACTGCTGAACGAAGCACAAGACACTTGCGCTAAATGAGAAAACAAGCTATAATATTAAGGATAAAACAAAGAGTAAGTTGGCTCATCACGAGAGGAAGGCCGAAAGGCTCCTTTTGAGGAAAGTCCGGGCACCATAGGGCAGGATGCCGGCTAACAGCCGGTGAAGGCGACTTTAAGGATAGTGCCACAGAAATAAACCGCCTTGAAAATTTCCAGGAGTTGTGCTGTTTTCTCCTCTATTTTCCGTACCAGCACAGAAAGCCAGGAAGGCGAAAGAACAGTTAGACGCTAAACCCCTTAGCCCCTAAGGGGCGAGGGAGTTGGTAAGCTAGGCTTAACAGCCGGTAAGCACATTCCTGGAAATTTTCAAGGTAAGGGTGGAACGGTGCGGTAAGAGCGCACCGGCGGCTTGGTAACAAGCCGGCCAGGTAAACCCCATCCGGTGCAAGACCGAATAGGAAGGCGTGGGAGTGGCCCGCTCTGCCTTCGGGTATGGTCGCGCGAGCCCTTTGGCGACAAAGGGCCAAGATAGATGATGAATTAAACAGAACCCGGCTTATAGACTTGCTCTTTGCTTTTTCTGGAAATTATTGTTGACAAATTTAGTTTATCTGTTAGAATAATATTAACAATAAAAATACGGAACGGTGCCATTTATTTGGTTAAAAGGGAAAACGGTTAAAAGCCGTTACAGCGCCCGCTACTGTAAGAGTTTATGAAATCCCAACTGCCATTGGCGTGCATTTCACGTTGAGAAGGCGGGAAAGTAAGTTTGAGGCTCAAGTCAGTAAACCTGCCACACTTTAACCTTGATCTCGGGAGAGAAGGTCTAGGGATGTTATCGTTCACTAATCCGCATCCTTAAAATGCGGATTTTTTAATTTAACCATCTCTGAGCTAATAGGCAGAGATGATTTTTTATTTTAGGAGGCTGAAAATGACTTTACTTAAAGAAACCATCGCCAAAATCCAACCCCTGAACCAAGAGGTAAAACAAGAAGCGGCTAAATACATAGACAGCTTGATTAAGCCCATTGGGGCCCTGGGTAAATTAGAGGAAATTGCCGCCCAAATTGCCGGCATTACCGGCAAAGTAAAGGGCAACTCCATAGAAAAACGGGGCATTATTGTCATGTCCGCTGATAATGGTATTTGCGACGAAGGGGTAGCTTCGGCTCCCCAGTCCGTTACTACAATTATGACCGGCTGTTTTGTAAAAGGTGTTACCGGCATGGCTGTAATGGCGAAAGAAGCTGGCGCTGATGTTACCGTGGTGGATATTGGCGTTAAAGATGAGTTAAACATTCCCGGCATACTCAACCGTAAAATTGCCAACGGCACCGCTAACTTTGCCAAGGGACCGGCTATGAGCTATGACGATTGCCTGAAAGCCATGGAAATTGGCATAGAAGTTGCCAATGATTTAGCCGCCCAAGGTTACAATATTATCGGCACAGGGGAAATGGGCATTGGCAATACCAGTTCCAGTAGCTGCGTATTAGTTGCCCTCACAGATGTGCCAATGGATGTGGCCGCCGGCAAAGGCGCGGGACTCACCGACCAGGCCCATGCCCACAAAAAACAGGTTTTAAGCGATGCAATAGCCCTCAATCAACCGAATCCCCAGGATCCCATTGACGTTGTGGCCAAGGTGGGCGGATTTGACATTGCCGGTATGGCCGGAATTTTCCTGGCCTGCGCCGCTAACCGTATTCCCGTGGTGGTGGACGGCTTTATTTCCGCCGCCGCCGCTCTCGTGGCTGTACGCCTCTGCCCCGCTGCCAGAGATTACATGATTAGCTCCCACTGTTCCGCGGAACCGGGCTTTAATGCCATGATTGCAGCGGCGGGCCTCAAACCCATGCTCATGCTGGATATGCGCCTGGGCGAAGGTAGCGGCTGTCCCATCGCCTTCCATGTGGTGGACTGCGCTTTAGCCATGGTAAACAACATGGCCACCTTTGAAGAAGTTACTATGAACGACGATTTCCTCGTTGATATCCGGGAGTAAGATATGGCTAAGATTACACTAATCACCGGGGGCGCCCGCAGCGGCAAAAGTACCTTTGCCGAGGAGCTGGCGGCCAAGAAAGGCGACAAAATCCTCTATGTGGCCACAGCCAAGGCCATAGACGGGGAAATGCGGGACAGAATAAAACGGCATAGGGAGCGCCGCCCCGACTCCTGGGACACTTTAGAGGCCTACAAGGGTCTAAGCTCCCTCCTGCCCCAAAGCTCCCCTAATTACGACGGCATCCTCTTGGACTGCATTACCATAATGTCAACTAACATTATTTTTGATGAACCGGCTATGCTCCAGGCGGAAATAGCTTTTGAGGAAATGCTCCGGGCAGAGGAATTATTAATGGCGGAGATTGACGAGTTTATCGCCTGTTTCCCCAATTTACAGTCTGATTTAATTATGGTCACTAACGAAGTTGGTATGGGCCTGGTGCCTGAGTATCCCCTTTCCCGCTTTTACCGGGACGCCTTAGGACGGGTCAACCAAAAACTGGGCCGGGCTGCCGATGAAGTTTGGCTGGTGGTCTCCGGCATTCCCATGCAGGTTAAATGAGCTATGAAAAATCTTTATTTAATCCGCCACGGCGAAACGGAATTGAATAAGGCCAAGGTCTATTATGGGGCAACAGACTGCCCGCTGACAGATAAGGGGCGGGAGCAAAGCCGCGGTCTTCAGGCTGTATTCGCCGCCAAGGACATAGACTTAATTTACGTTAGCCCCTTACAAAGGGCTAGGGAAACCGCTGACATTATTTTTAGCCCCAGCTTGCCACGGGTAATTGACCCAAGACTCCAGGAAATGGATTTTGGAAGCTGGGAAGGTAAGCGTTACACCGAATTATCGGACGACCCTGTTTTTCAACTTTGGCAGGAGGAATGGGAGAGTACCCGGGCCCCTGGAGGGGAAAGCTTTAACGACTTGGCTCAGCGAGTTGAAAGCTTTTGCCTTAATTTAAAAAACACCAAAGCTGATAATGTGGCCCTAGTAGGGCATAACGCCGTACTGATGCTGATTTTACCTACCATCTTTTCCCTCACCAGGGAGCAGGGCTGGCACTTTTGTTTCCAGCAAGGCTGTTACAGCCATATAAATTACGCCGGCGATTACCCTGTGCTCAAAGCCTTAAACCGAGAGGCGGTTGCCCAACCTGGGAACCAATAACCTTGAGTTGCAGGTGGTCAGCAGTATAGTAAACAACATAAGATAAGAATACCCAGAGAGTAAAGACTTTGGGTATTCTTAGTGGTTTTATAGCTTAAAGTAAGGCCCGCTGGCTCTTAAGGTTATTACTAACACTTTGGCCCCAGGCAAATGATTTAGCTAGCCCCAGGATTATTAGCCCCAGCCAAAAACCAGGCAAATTTTTTTACTATATTATCTTCTGGTTGAACAATTTTGACAAAATGGCCAAAAGCTAATGACAAAGTTAAAATTTGAAGTTATAATAAAGAGCGTAAAAAATATGTTAACCCAATAATTTCAATTAATATATTAGGAGGAATTAATTATGAAATATGTATGCGATGTATGCGGTTATGTTTATGATGGAGAAGTGCCCTTTGAAGAGTTGCCCGAAGATTGGGAATGTCCCGAATGCGGCGTGGGTAAAGATGAATTTTCACCTATGGACTGAGAGGTGCAAACCATGAAGGCTGTTAAAATAAAAGAAAATATCTACTGGGTTGGCGCGGTGGATTGGGATGTGCGTAACTTTCACGGTTATCTCACTCAGAAGGGAGCCACCTACAACGCTTATCTGGTAATTGATGAAAAAATAACCTTGATTGATACGGTTAAAGCCGGCTTTGAGGCTGAAATTTTAGAACGGGTTGCCAGCGTGGTACCCCTGGATAAGGTGGATTACCTCATTGTTAACCATATTGAAAAGGACCACAGCGGCGCCTTCCCCGTGGTCAGGGAAGCCTTGAAAAACGCCACCGTTGTCTGTGATAGTAAAGCCCTGGACGGACTTAAAGCCCATTACCATAAGGACTATGAGGCTCAACTGGTGAAAACCGGCGATACTCTCAACACTGGCAAATATAACTTTACCTTTGTGCAAACCCCCATGGTACACTGGCCTGACAGCATGGTGACCTATCTGCCGGAGGAAAAAACCCTTTTCCCCAACGACGCCTTTGGCCAGCATTTTGCCTCTTCCTGCCGGTTCGACAAGGACGTACCATTAGATGAACTCATGTACGAGGCTCGGAAATATTACGCCAATATTGTGCTGCCCTTTGGCAAGCAGGTACAGAAAGCTTTGGGAGCATTAGGCGGCTTGGCAATAGACACAATTTGCCCCAGCCACGGCTTTATTCTCCAGGAACGCATTCCGGACTTTTTGGCCGCTTACGACCGTTGGTCCAGCAATGCCGTGAAGGAAACAGCGGTTGTTGTCTTTGATTCCATGTGGCATGCCACGGAAAAAATGGCCAAAGCAATATATACCGCCTTTGAAAACCAGGGTGTGGAAGTAAAATACATGAATCTCAAAGATAATCATCATTCCGATGTTATGGCGGAAATATTGGAAGCTAAATATATCGCTATCGGCTCCCCCACCCTCAACAACGGCATAATGCCCTCAGTGGCAGGTTTCCTCTGTTATCTCCAGGGCTTAAACCCCAAGGACAGAGTTGGCATACCCTTTGGCTCCTATGGCTGGAGCGGCCAGAGCGTAGGTATCATTAAGGATACTATGGAGGCTATGAAGTGGCAGGTAATTGATAACCAGGAGATTTTCCGCCTGCCCTATGAGCCAACTGGCGAGCAGCTTAATGCTATAACCCAGGTTACGGAAGAAAGTATTGCAAAATTCCAAAAATAAGTATAAAATAATATTAACTATTAAGGATATTAACAAGAAGTAGATTTGAATGGAGGAATTAATTATGAGCTGCAATGATTTAAAAGGCACCAAAACTGAAGCTAACCTGTGGGAGGCTTTTGCCGGGGAATCCCAAGCTAGAAACAAATACACCTACTTTGCCTCCCAGGCTAAGAAAGATGGTTATGAAGAAATAGCCGCTATTTTCCAGGAAACCGCGGACAATGAAAAAGAACACGCTAAATTATGGTTTAAAGAATTATGCGGTATTGGCACCACAGCCGAAAATTTAGCAGCCGCTGCTGACGGTGAAAAAGGGGAACATACTGAAATGTATCCCAGAATGGCCAAAGAAGCTAAGGAAGAAGGCTTTGACCGCCTTGCCCTCCTCTTTGAAGGGGTGGCAAAAATTGAAGCCAACCATGAAGCCCGTTATAGATCTTACTTAGCCGCTGTAGAAAACGCCGCCGTTTTCACAGCAGAAGATGAAGTTGTCTGGATTTGCCGCAACTGCGGACATGAATACAAGGGCGTAAAAGCTCCCCAGGTATGCCCGGTTTGCGCACATCCCCAGGCTTACTTTATGGTAAAAAAGTGAGTTAAGTAAATTTTAAATTGGTAAACAAGGGAAAAAGGAACAGCCAATCAAATGGCTGTTGTTCCTTTTTAGGTTTTGTGGTATAATATTAGTAAATAGAGGTAAAGTGCCATATACATGCGGGTTTTTAAAATTTAAAGGAGACTTGAGGATTATGAAAATAAAGCCGCCCAACATTCCCAAGGAGCTGCCCCTGGTTACGGACTTTCAGGGGCTGACGCGTAAATTAAAATATAGTGAATACGATATTGCCGGTTTACGGGTAAAAGACGAATTTATTACGGACTTCGATTTTAGCGGGGAAACCTTTCGCAATATTATTTGGGAAAATTGCCGCTTTATTAACTGCCAATTCTCTAAGTGTACCTTTATTAACGCCATATTCAAAAGTTGCGATTTTTCCAACAGCAATTTTGAGGAAAGCTATTGGAAATACTGTTCAATCCAGGACTCCAAGGCCATTGGCGCCGGGTTTACCCAAAGCGTCTGGCAGGAAATGAAAATTGCGGGAGCATGCTTAAACTACGCCTCCTGCTCCCAAAGTAAATGGCAAAAACTGGAATTTGACCGCTGTTTTTTCCACAACGCTTATCTAACTGAGATAAAAGCCCAGGAAATAGCTTTTTCACAATGCGAGTTCCGCAATACCACCTTTTTTAAAACCCCTTTGCGTGATTTGGATTTTAGCGATTCCACAGTACATAATCTAATTTTATCCGATGACTTACATGAGCTAAAGGGAGCAATTTTCTCACCACTACAGGGAGCTGAGTTATCTCAGCTTATGGGTATCATCTTAAAAGATTGAGCTATTTTTGTAATAAGGGAAAAATTAATTGTAAGTATGATTTCCCCTCCAGCTTATAACCGCGCAATTAGTCAAAAACCCAGGTACAGCATTGGGTAAAACAGTTTACCACAAAGCCCTAGAACCCCCAAAACAATGTGAAAGACTATAGAGGAAAGAGAAAATAAAGCTGCCAGCCCTTTACCTTACTGGAAATATGTGGTATATTATTTAAATTAGTGTTTATACTAATGAGAATAAATAATGGTAGGTTAACCAAAAGAAAGAACAGGTATTTAATGAATTTTACTGAACTCAATATCTGCCCGGAAATACAGCGGGCAGTAGCTGAAATGGGCTACACAGAAGCCACGGAAATACAAGCAAAGGCCATACCCCATGTTTTAGCAGGGCAGGACGTTACAGGGCGTTCCTCAACCGGCACCGGGAAAACAGCGGCCTTTGGCATACCCATTGTCCAGCGGGCGGCGGCAAACAGCGATGTTGCCTCTGTGCTGATACTCTGCCCCACCAGGGAACTAGCCATGCAAATAGCCGGAGAAATACGGAAATTTGCCAAATATACTCACAATGTGTCCATAGCCACGGTGTACGGCGGACAATCTATGGATCTACAAATTAAACAACTAAAGAACGCCAAAATAGTAATTGGCACCCCAGGGCGTATAATGGACCATATGCGGCGTAGAACCTTAAAGCTGCACAATCTGGAAACCATTGTATTAGATGAAGCTGACGAAATGCTCAATATGGGCTTTATAGACGATATAGAGACCATTCTACAGGAAACCCCGGCCACCAGGCAGACCTTACTATTCAGCGCCACCATGCCTCCGGCTATTATGGCCATCTCCAAACGCTTTCAGACTGAGCCAATAACCGTTAAAACGGACCAAGGTAAGCGTACGGTGGCAGGCATTGCCCAAAGCTACTACAATATACCCCAGGCCGGCAAAGTTGACGCTTTAAAATTGCTCATAGAATTCCACCGCCCCAAACGGGCCTTAATCTTCTGCAATACTAAACGCATGGTGGACGACTTAGCCGCCACCCTCCGGGAGGGTGGCTTTAAGGCGGTAGCCATACACGGCGATATGCGCCAAGCTCAGCGCACGGCGGTGATGAACGAATTTAAATCCGGCCACACCAATATACTTATTGCCACCGATGTGGCAGCCCGTGGCATAGATGTTGAGGACGTTGAAGCTGTATTTAATTTTGATATTCCCCAGGAATATGAGTATTATATTCACCGTATTGGCAGAACCGGGCGGGCGGGCAAAGAAGGCGCGGCCTACACCTTGGCGGCCAACCGCAACCAGGTTTTAAGAGTAAAGGAAATAGAAAAATATATCAATGCTCCCATTGTGGAAAAAGCCGTGCCCAGCCTGGAAAGCATTGCAGAGCGGCGCATGAGTACCTTTGCCGAGGAAATTATAGAGGTTATTGACGAAGGTATTGACGAAGGCTGGCATAGCTTTGTTAACAGCCTTTGCGAGCGGGGCTACACGCCAGAGGACGTGGCCGCCGCACTTTGTATTCGTATGCAGCAAAAAAATAAGCGCCTTGCTACTGTGCGTAACGTGGCGTCTTTCGGTGGTCGCAAGCAAACGGGAGCTGCCTCTGGGCGGCGGTGGATTCGGGTTAACATCGGCTCCTCCTCGAAAATTGGGCCAAACTTTATTGTCGGCGCCATTGTGGAGGCTACAGGTATGCCGGCGGCCAAAATTGGCAAAATCAATATTTTCCCCGACCATACAGACATTGATTTGGCGGAAAAAGACGCTAAGGCTGTGGTCGACAACAGCAAAAATCTGAGAATCAAAGGGAAAAAAGTTTATTTTACCTGGTCCGAATCTAACGCCCCCAATGAACGCAATAGATATAATGGTAAAAATTCCCCTAAGCGCCCCCCCAAGCGCAATAATTACGAGCGGAGCGCAGCGGGACGCAACAATTATCCTAGAGATGGGCGCAAACCAAGAAAGTATGACAGCGCCTATAGCTGAAATAGCTGAAAAGGAGATTTTCAGTCATGTTAACAATCCGTCAGGAAATTCCCGCTGATTATGCCACTGTTTACCGAGTAGTGCAGGAAGCCTTCGCCACGGCGGAGCACCGTAGCGGCACTGAACAGGACTTGCTAGCCCCACTGCGGCAGGGAGCATACTTTATACCTGAGTTGTCTTTGGTAGCCTTGGCTGACAGCCAAATTGTCGGCCACATTTTATTTACCAAAGCCCAGCTAGACAAGGAAACAGCGGTTTTACTGGCGCCCCTGGCGGTTTTGCCCCCATATCAACGCAAGGGTGTGGGAACCAGCTTATTACAGAGGGGACATGAGGCTGCCAGAAAGTTAGGCTATGAATTTTCCCTGGTGGTTGGCAGTCCCAGCTATTATGGCAGAGTGGGTTACAAGCCGGCGGCGAAGTATGGTATTCTACCCCCTTTTGAGGTGCCCAGCGCCAACTTTATGGCCCTAAATCTCCAGGGCAATCAGCTCACCCTGGAAAACGTAAAAATGCAATGCGCACCGGAGCTAATGTTATAATAGATGTTATAAAAATATATAGCTCAACATTGGCACAAACCGCCTTACTCCCCTGCCCTATATGCCACGGCTTATTAACGGTCAAATATACAACTGGTAAATTGAGAATATAAAACAGATGGCCTGAACCCCCATTTAATGCCTGGGGTGAAAACCATCTGTTTTGTTTTTTATTAATCTAGCATTGCCGCCGTAACCTCAACGCCCGGCGGTATAAGGGCAAAATCGGCGCCGAAATCCAGCCGGAGCATCTTTTTAAGCATACCGTATTTGCCCGGCAGTTCATTAATCTCCACCTCCGCGATTTTGGCTAAAGGTCGGAGCTTGCGTATGGCCGCCTCCTTATCATAGGCGCCGGTGTCGATAAGTGAAAAATACTTATAACCGTCATACATCATGCCCATAATCATATCAGCCTTTTCCCGGCCATATTTTGCCACCGTGCGTTCATACTCATTGTGGGGCGACAATTCGTTGCGCAGCCAGCCAGCAGTAAAAAACATACTGTATTTGGGGCGCTCCACCTTGAGGGAAGCGTCGGAAAGCAGGAGGTTAACGCAATCCTCACACTTGGGCAGCACCAGAGTAGCGGTTTCGCTCTTTAAGCCCAGAGTGCCATTACCGCAGCGGCCCATAGGTAAAATAATATAGTCGACATTAGCGAGGCGGTTGATTAAGTCCTGTAAATAGTCTCGTAACTTTTCGGGAAAAAGGTGCAAATCCGGGGGTAAATAAATAATGGGGTAATCCACTGGGGTTTCCTTTAAAATTTCGTTAATTTCGTCCTGCAATATCTCGCAAGTAATCATGATATATTTTGGCATATTAAACCCGCCTTTCCTCTACCTTAAACCTATAATAATACTTTAGGGCCTGGCCGTCAACTATGTTATAATTTTTCAATAGCGGCTTAAATCATTTATAGATTAAAGCCAAAAAATGGCCTATAATATAAATACAAACAAAAGTTCACGGCCGGAACAAAGTTAATGATATGG
>DXZC01000058.1 GCA_019415505.1 Peptococcaceae bacterium
TTATTGGCTAAGGGTTATTTAGCCTTAATCCATCCATATCTTACTTAAATCAAAAAATTTTTTAAATTTGTTAAAATAAATTTGGCAAAATAAGTTTGGCAAAAATATTTTAATGTAAAGGAAAATCTCCCCAACCCCAAGGACGGCGGCTCGTCCCACTATCAGGATAGGAGTGTCGAAAAATGAAATCCTGATAGCGGGGTAAACCGCAGGAAAACAAAAAGGCCGTGGTCGGTATACACCGACCACGGCCCAATTAACATTACTGTTAAATTGTAGCGCAAACACGGCCACAACCTAACTACTATAAAACAATATTAACTACTGCACATGGGGTGCACCCCCCTTGCGAAGATGGAGAATATCGGTTATAATAATCAGGTGCGGTGCAGCCTTACGGCTGCTGTGTATGGTGGTCGGCCCACCTATGCAGTCCCTCAGATGCTCCAACATCTGGGGGATGCCGCACTATTTTTATTTTCCTACCCCCATTATACCAGACTTTTCCAAAATTGCAACCCCTGGGCCCATCGGCCCAGACCCATTTTCCATTATTACGTTGTACGGCAAAATACGCAGTACCCATAATGTTTATGTGTACCATTTACCATTGCGACGGTGTACGGCAAATTACGTTACACCCATAATATTTATTCTGGGCCCATTGGCCCAGACCCATTTACCATTGCAACGGTATACGGCAAAATACGCTATAGCCATAATGTTCATTCTGGGCCCATTGGCCCAGACCCATTAACCATTACGACGTTATACGGCAAGTTACGCTATAGCCATAATGTTCATTCTGGGCCCATTGGCCCAGACCCATTTACCATTGCCATATTGTACAGTAAATTATGCTACCCCCCTAATGTTTATTTGCGACATTTATCATTGCTAGGTTATACGTCAATTACGTAATACCTATAAATTTATTTCTTGGGCTTTCTACCCAGCCTCATATCCCATTGCAACGGTGTACGGCAAGTCACGTTATACCCATAGCGTTTTTTTATGCCATTTATTATTGCCACGGTGCAACAACAAACCACGTTGCACCCATACTGGGCCCATTGGCCCAGACCCGTTAACCATTGCAATGGTGTACGGAAAGTCACGTTATACCCATAATGTTTATTCTGGGCCCAATGGCCCAGACCCATTTACCATTGCCACGGTGTACGGCAAAATACGCTATACCCATAATGTTCATTCTGGGCCCATTGGCCCAGACCCATTTACCATTGCTACGGTATACGGAAAGTTACGTTATACCCATAGCGTTTATTGCGCCATTTAACATTGCCGTGATGCAACAGTAAGTCACGTTACACCCATAACTGGGCATCTGGGCCCATCGGCCCAGACCCATTTTACATTGTTACGATATACTGTAAGATACACTGCAACCATAATGTTTATTTGTACCATTTACTATTGCCACGATGCAACGGAAAGACACGTTACATTCATAACGGTCCTTTTTCCCATACTGTGCCAATGGGCCAGATACATTTACCATTGTTACGGTGTACGACAATTTACGCTACACCCATTCCGAGCATCTGGGCCCATTTTACATTGTTACGGTATACTGTAAGATACGTTGCACCCATAATGTTTATTTGTGCCATTTGTCATTGCCACGGCCAACAGAAAGAGACATTACACCCATAACTGGCCCTTCTTCTCATTCTGGGCCCATTGGCCCAGACCCGTTTAACATTGCGACGGTGTACGGAAAGTTACGCTATACCCATAGCGTTTATTGCGCCATTTAACATTGCCGTGATACAACAGTAAATCACGTTACACCCATATCTGGGCTTTCTGCCCTGCCTGGGCCCATTGGCCCAGACCCATTTACCATTGCAACGGTGTACGACAAGCCACGCTGTACCCATACTGGGATTTTAGCCCAGATACGTTTACCATTGTTGCGGTGTGCGACAAGTTACGCTATACCCATAGCGTTTATTTTTATGCCATTTATCATTGCTGCGGTATATGGCAAGCCATGTTATACCCATAGCGTTATTGCGCCATTTTACGTTGCGGTAGCGGAACGGGGATGCTATGTCAATATGCAATATGTTGAGATATCTACAAGGCTTTAGGAAGAATATATTGCACTGGGGAAATAAAAATATCTCAATTTCAGCCGCCGCACCTTTGCCAGGGCTACGCTCAACAGCAAGTCACTTATGCTCCCAGCGATTTTACACCATTTTGTGTTGCGGTAGCGGAACGGGGATGCTGTGTCAATAAGGTATCTACACCCGGTTATTCCCAAAGCTCGGAACAAAAAGTATTATATTAAAGCAATAGAAATACATTGTTTTTGTCCCCAACCCGTTTCACATTGACGCACTTAACGGCAAAAGGGTCTTTATTCCTCAAGCTAATATTCCCTGCTTTATCTTGCTGCTATGGAAGCACTGACAAGTATGATATTGAGTTACAGCACAGCGCCATATAAAAATACCATTACATTTATGTAATGGTATTTTGCTAATTTAGGCCGCAATACACTTTACATTGCCACCCTTTGAGGATGAGTCAAGCTATAATCATACGCCTAAATCCCCCCACTTTTATTGCTTTAACGCAACAAACACAAAGCATTTTATGATTCCGCAGACTTATAAAAAAGTTGCGCTAACCCAGAAAAAGACCCCGCTTTTGACCTCGGTTGCCACGTTAGCCTCAATACCTTACATTGTCACGCTGTAAAGCGAGTTTTTAGTATAAATTTTTATTCCCTAGGGCCAAGGCTGGGCCTTCAGACCAGCGCTGTTTACCATTGCTCCGACGCACGATAAGTTTCGCATTACATATAACCTAGGGCCGGGACTTCAGACCTGACACTTTCACCACTACTCCGGGGCACGATAAGTTTGGCAGTATACATAGACAGGACGGGGACTCCAGACTAGAGCCGTCCACCATTGCTCCGGCGCACGATAAGTTTCGCATTACATATAACCTAGGGCCGGTCTTTTAGGCCTGACACGTTCACCATTGCTCCGGTGTACAATAAGTTACGCATTACATATAGCCCAGGCTGGGCCTTCAGACCAGAGCCGTTTGCCATTGGAAAGATACATTGCACACATAACATTTATTTGCGCCATTATACATTACCACGGTACAAGACAAGTTACATTTAACCATATAACTAGGCTAGTAGTTTCAGAACGGTCCAGATTCCATTGCTCCGCCACACCGCAAACAATGTTTTGCCCATAAACCTAAGCTGGGCCTTCAGAGCAGAATCGTTTACCATTGCCATGTTTAACGCAAGTGACGTTGCATTTATGGCGTTTTTTATGGCCTTCTTTATTGCTGCGGCGCAATGGCTATATTGCATTAATAAACATATACTACTGCATTTACAAGACTTAAAACAAAATTTATTGCACTAAAGCAATAGATTATCATCTTTTTTCCCTCAGTTTATCATTATTAACTTAACGGCAAGTAAGGTATACCATAGAGTTAATATAGAGTATTTTGCGCTAAATAGTAGAACAGCTATGCTGCACTAATAACTTTTAGGCTGAGGCGTCACCCTTGCTTAAATAAAACACCATTGCGCTAAAGCAATAGAAATTGTCGCTTTTACACAGGATTCCGTTTAAACTACTGGAGCCAAGTAACATTAGGCGCTCCGCGGTTTGAGGAATGGGTCTGGTTCTGTGACCCGGCGCATAAAAATTTGACAGAGAAAAAGGGAACAGAGGGAGGCAGCGGGGGCCGCGAGGCCGATTAAGAGCATTGAGGTGTGGTTTAAGTGGCAAAAGACATAGGAGAGAGGTATTCTCACGAAAAATGTGCTGATGAAGCTATGGACCAGGGGGAAAATAGGATGACCGCCGCCGCTAAAAAAGGCGTTCATACAGAATACGAAGGAGACGAGAATACAATCTATGCTGTAGGAGCGCAAATAATTGGTGGCGACAATGACCACTTGGGGGTCATGAGAAAAAAGTCTGATTAGCCACGGTCCCTGGCATTGAGCGAGGAAAAAACAACCGCAGCCAAAAAACAGGGAGAGCAAAATGCCCAAATGCAGGCATTTTTTTGCCCTGGGCATTAAATTTGCACCCTTATGCTGGGCGGTTATGGCGGCAATAGAGGCGGCAAAGGCGGTGGTGGGCAGCATACTAAAAACAATGAGCTTTTCCACAACCCCCACTGAAGCGGAGGCTATTAAGCCCATTTCGTTGATTATAGCTGTAATGATGAGAAAGGAAATATTGACCAGACCCTCCTGTAGGGCGATGGGCAGGCCAACGCTAAAGGCCCCTAAGGCGGTTTTAAGTTGCAAAATGGGTTTGTATTGCCGGTATTTAGCGAAATAGCCCTGGCAGCCCAAATAAATTAGGGCGATAACCAGGCTAACGCCTTGGGCGATAACAGTGGAAAAGGCGGCGCCAACAGCGCCTAAGCCCCAAAAACCCACGAAAAATAAATCAGCAAAAATATTGAGGATGCAGGCAATAGTAATGAACAGCAACGGCGTGCGGGAATCGCCCAAGCCCCGGAGAATGCCACTGATGACATTATAGCCTACAATAAAGATAATGCCGCTAGCGCAATAAAATAGGTATTGTTTGGTGGCCAAAGAGGCGGCGGCCGGGACCTTGAGCAGCAGGCAAAGAGGGCCGGCCAGCACCATAGTGGCGCCGGTTAAGACCACGGCGAACAGGGCAAAGACCAGGAACAGAGTTTTTACGGCGTTAGCCACCTTGTTGAGCTGTCGCGCGCCAAAATATTGACCGATTAGCACCGTGCCACCGGTGGTGAGGCCAATGATTAGGCCTGTAATTGTTTGCATAACTTGGCCGCCTACGGCAACGGCGGAAACTGCGGCGGAATCGGCAAAACGGCCAACCATAAAAAGATCGGCCGCACCGTAGAGCGCCTGGAGAATATTGGCCAACAGAAAGGGCAGGGAAAATTTTATCAACACCTTGAAGGTATTGCCATTGGTTAAAACGGATTGCTTCACTATGATACCGCTCCTACAAGCAATCTATTTTAAAACTATATGTGGGGCAACCCTGTAAAATGAGGACATAAATTCGCCTAGAGGTTTGCCTATATGTTTGGCCTAGAGGTTTATCCCAAAAGTTTGGTTATAAGTTCACTTGGAAGTTTTTTAGAAGATTATTCATAAATTTAGCGTCAGGTTTTCCAAAAGATTATCCATTAAATTTAACGAGTTTTTCCCAGAAGATTAACCATTAATTTAACGTGAGTTTTTCCTAGAAGCTTACCCGAAATTGCCCAGAAGTTGTTTCCAAAGTTTACCCAGAAATTCACCCGGAAGTTTTTCTCAGAGGATTATCCATAAATTCATACGAGGTTTTTCCTAAAAGTTTGCCCATAGATTAACCCGGAAGTTTTTCCGGAAATTATTCATAAATTTAGCGTAGGGTTTTCCAAAAGATTACCCATGAATTTAACGTGAGTTTTTCCCACAAGACTACCCATAAATTTACCAACAAGTTTTTTCCAGAGGATTATTCATAAATTCAACGAATTTTCCCGGAAGTTTTTCCAGAAGCTTACCTATAAAATTCTCCCGGAAGTTTACCATAATTTTACCTTAAAGTTAAAGTAAAAAGGCGATAAGATACAAGGCGATAACAAAGATTACCGCAAAGCCCACTGCTATGCTACAGCGACGGTATTCCCTATCCATTTGCCGTTTTTCCGCTGGGGTGGGAGATTCCGGGGTAGCGCCCAGATAAAAAGAGCTATCCGCGCTGTTGGCCAGGGCGCCACGGCAACTTTGTATAACATAGATTAACAGGCCGCAGCCGCACCAGATGAGGCCGGCTAGAATCGCGCCTTTATCTAGCTGGGTCATCATATAGAGATAAATTAAGGCGCTAAGGGGGGCGCCGAGCCAAATTAAAGGCGCGGTAAAGGGCCGGGGCAGGTTTGGTTTTTTGCGCCGCAGAAAGCAGGCGGCTACTATGCCGATAATATAGTAAAACAAAGTGGCAAACAGGGAGAGTGAGGCTATGTAGGTGATAGAATTGGTGCTAACCAGAAGCAGTACGAGAGCGCCGAGGAGCAGAATGGCAAAAACCGGGGTTCTGTAACGGGTATGGAGCCGCATGAAAAATTGGGGCAGTACGCCGTCACGGGCCATTGTGAACAAGTAGCGGGACGAGGCGGCTATTGTGGCGTTGAGGGTGGAAAAATCGCCGCCCAGAGCAATGCCCAGGCAGAGCAGCAATAAAGGGAATCCAATAATGCCCGCCTGCTTCATGGCCTCGGCATAGGGGGCGGCGGCGTCTATTAACAGGGGCAAACCGGCAGAGGGCACAATGGAGAGGAGCGCCCATTGAAACAGACCATTGACAGCAAACACAATAAAGGGAGCTAAAATTAAGGCTCTGGGCAGGTTAATCTGGGGGTAGCGTATTTCCTCACCCAGGGCGCAGCAGGTTTCAAAACCGGCAAAGCACCACCAAATTAAAGCGATACAAGGTATAAAGCCGGAAACGCTGAAGCCAGTGGTAGCGGCGGGGATAAAATTAGCGGTGGAGATTGAGGGCAACAAGGAAATTACCCAAACCACCGCCACACCCCAGAAAAAGAACATAAAGCCGTTTTGTAGCCTACCGGTGATTTTAATGCCCCTAATACCTAAAATGAGAAAGAGAATTATCACAAGGCAGGCGATACCGCTATCATTTAAAGGTAGGTTGACGCCAAGGGCAGCGAAAAAGGTACGAATATAAAAGCTAAAGGCCAGGGCCTCGCCGCTAGCCACGGAAACCATGGCAATAATGAAATTCCAACCAGCCAGCATACCAAAGGGCCGGCCCAGGCCCAGGGAGGCGTATTGGTAGGTTCCCCCCGCCAGAGGCAGGGCCGCGCCCATTTCCGCATACAGCAGAGCGGGATAAATGCTGATGAGCAAAGCCGCAAAGGTCGCCCAAATTACCAGCGGCCCCAAAAGGCCCACTACATTGCCGCCGATTGTAAACAAGCCTACGCCAATAACGGTTCCCACAGTAATGGTTATGCTCTCTTTAAGTCCAAAACACCGCTTTAGAGTAACACGAGATGACCTTGCCATACCATTCTCCTTTAGCAGACAATAAAATTTCATTGTATAGGCTATGCAACGCCGGACCAAAGGGAAGCTAGGCAGATTAAAAATATTTTCAAATAGCTAAGAGACGTTTATTTAGCTAACGCTAAAGCCCTCCTCAGCCTGGGATTTATTAGGCTGAGGAGGGCTTATTAGTTAGGGAAAGTTATTGGCTTTCGCTATTCTTTCGTTCTTACCCGGAGCAAAGCTGGGCTGCACGGCTCAGGGAGTTGAGGGCTTAATTATTTTCTTTTGCCAGTTCTTGTAGCTGTTGTTGTCTGTAGCCTTGTCGGACTATACGGGCCATATTTTGACACGCCTTGGCAGCGTCAGCCTTGGTTTTGGCGGCACAATAATCATCGCAGATGATAATTTTCGTATTGTCCAGGTTAAACTTCGCCACTACATGACCTTCTGCGGGGCTTTGGGAATCTGGGGACATGACAATCACCTCCCTAATATGCTTATGCCAATGAGCCTGTCCCCTTGCCTGTTTTGGCCAAAGCCCAGGTAGGAGTCAGGCGGCCTAAGCGCTCTAATAAATAGGGGTTGGCTCATAGATAAGCAGTAGCGGCTTATTACTTTTGACCTCATTAGACGGTGATTAACGGCTTGGGTTGGGGTCTATTTTGCGCCCTGCTTTACGCTTTTTCTATTATTCAAGACCCCTTTATGGTATAATAAAAAGTAGCAAAACATGGGATTGACTGGGTTACGCCCGGTAACCCAGTATGGCCCCGGATGTCAGCCCCGAAACTGGGCTTTTCCCTGGAGCGCAAGGGTTCGCCTATCATTGGGGCACAGGGGTTCGACTTCCTTGGCGCACCGGGGTTCGACTTCCTTGGGGCATTGGCGCTGCACTCCCCTGGGGCGCAAGGGCCGCACCTTTCTTGAGGTACAGGGGTTGTGAATTCCTGGAAGTACCGAGTCTCGTCTTTCCCTGGGGCGCTGGGGGGGGTGACTTCCTGGGAACATAGTGTTCATCTTCCCTTGAGGGTACGTGGTTCACCTTTCCTGGGGCACAGGGGTTCACCTTTCCTTTAGGAGCAAGGGTTCCCTATTACTTGGGGTACAGGGGCTGCGCCTCTCATGGGGAGCAGGGGGTCTACTTCCTGGAAACACAGTGTTAACCTTCCCTTGGTTACATAGGTAGCAGGTGACCCAGAGCGCCATAAATAAGCAAATTTTAGGTAGGTAGAGAGAGGAGAAGTCTCATGCAATATGTTAATTATTATCAATCCCCCCTGGGCCAGATTCTTTTGGCTGCTGATGATAGCGGTTTAACAGGCCTTTGGTTTGAGCAACAAAAGTATTACGCCGCCAAACTGGGGCCTGAGCATATAGAACGGGAGTTGCCTGTTTTTGCACAGGCTAAGGAATGGCTGGATATTTACTTTGCCGGCCAGGAACCGGATTTTATGCCCTCCATTCATATGCTGGGCTCCCCTTTTCAAATTAAGGTTTGGCAAATTTTAACAAAAATTCCCTATGGTCAGACAACCACCTACGGTGAGATAGCCCAAAAAATTGCCCAACAGCAGGGCTTGTCCCATATGTCCCCCCAGGCGGTAGGGGGCGCGGTAGGCCGCAACAGGGTTTCCCTAATTATCCCCTGCCACAGAGTGGTGGGGGCCAACGGCAGCCTGACGGGATATGCCGGGGGCCTGGAGAGAAAGGTTCAACTGTTGACCTTGGAAAATGTTGATTTAGGGCCTTTATTTAGACCCACCAGGGGAACAGCTCTGTAAGTTGGCCCTGCAAGTAATTGCTTAGCCCCTAAAATGAGGACCATTGCCAGGCAGCCTGTGTCGCTGCGACCTTCCCCCTGAAAAATTGGGGGGCTGACCGCATTAATTAAGGACCACAAGCCTCAGTAACCCCCCCAAAAATAGAACAAAGCCGGTAACGCCCACATTTCCCAGGCGGTTAGCGGCTTTTTTGCTACCCTGAGCTAATAATAAGTACGATTAGGTAGACAGAAGGTTAAAGAACTAGGTTAAACTTGAGCCATTCAGCCCTTTACATAGGACCTAGGGACATAACTGACCATTGAAACAAATGTTTATCTTTATTTTTAGTCTCACAACGCCCTGGGAGGTGTAAAACTAGGTATACCCACCCCAGTTAACAAAAAAAAAACGCCGCCATTATCAATAATACCAACCGTATCAATAGCGATAACTATAACAATAGCGACTACCGCAACATTAGCGACAACTGCATTAACAGCGACAACTACGACAATAGCGACAACCGCATCATTAGCCACAACTACAACATTAGCGACAACTGCACTAACAGCGAAAACAAAATCACCGCCAGCTCGGCAAGAAAAAAATAATAGCCGATTTGGACGGCATATGGCGGCAGGCGGAGCGCATAGATTGATAGCATGGAACAATACGCTATTTATTTACGAAAATCCCGTGAGGACAAAGAGGCGGAGGCGGCGGGCAAGGGAGAAACCTTGGCCCGGCATGAACAGCTGCTCTTGGAAACAGCGCGCCAGCAGGGCCTGACAATCGGCGCGATATACCGGGAAATCGTCAGCGGTGAAACCATTGCCGCCCGCCCGGAAATGCTGCGGCTCTTAGCTGACGTTGGCGCTGGAAAATGGAGCGGCGTGCTGGTAACCGAGGTTCCCCGTTTAGCCCGTGGCAATACTAGCGACCAAGGTTTGGTGGTGGAAGCCTTCAGCCGCTCCGGCACCTTGATTATTACGCCCCAGGAAACAATCGACCCCAATAATGAGATTGACGAGGATCGCCTGGATTTAAGCCTGTTTATGTCCAGATTTGAATATAAGTTTATCAAACGCCGTATGATGCGGGGACGCGCCGCCTCCCTGAACGACGGCAAATACCTCTGCCCTACCCCGCCCTACGGCTATAAGCGGATAAAGCTGGCCCGGGAAAAGGGCTGGTCCCTGGAAATTATCCCCAGGGAAGCGGAGGTGGTGCGCCTGGTCTTTCAGAAATACGCCCAAGAGCAGGAATCCCTAAGCGCCATAGCTGCCCAGCTAAACGCAATGGGCATAGCCACCCGTAAAGGCGGGCCCTGGCAACCCAATACCCTGCGGCAAATGTTAAAAAACCCGATTTACGACGGTAAAATCTGGTGGGGTAAGCGCAACCCCACCAAAAGGGATAATAAGCCCCCCACAATTTTGCCGGGGCGACACGAAGCCATATTAAACCCCAACCTATATGAGGAGGCCCAAAAGAGGTTTGGGGCACAGTCGCCGCCCCCCACTAAGGCTTTACAAAACCCTCTGGCGGGCTTGGTCTATTGCGCTGACTGCGGCAAAGCCATGCTGCGCCTGCCTCACGCCAAGGGAGAGCGCCCAGACCAGCTATACTGCCGCACTAAATCTTGCGCTAACGTGGCTTCATATTTATATATAGTGGAGCAAAAGACCTTAGCAGCGCTGGAAAACTGGGTTGCGGCCTATAGCTTAGATTTAACGGGCCAAGACTCAGGGGAGATTGAGAGCCAACAACAGCGTATAGCGGCCCAGTCCCAAGCAGCCCTGGACCAGGAGATTAAAGCCAAGCAAGAGCAATTAGATAATACCTATAATTTATTGGAACAGGGCCTTTACACCCCAGCCCTCTTTGAGGAACGTCAGAAAATCTTAACCGCGCAAATAGCCGGGGCAGAAAAACAACGCCGGGAACTAGGCGCAGAGCTGGCACAACTAGCAAAGGCCGCAGCCCTCTGGGAGACTCCGAAACCGCTATGGCCTGAATCCCAGCTGGCCCTAGCCTGCTATAGCCAGTTAAAGGACCCTAAAGCGAAAAATGAACTTTTAAAGGTAATTATTGGGAAAATAGAGTATAAAAAAACCCCGGACCATAAAGGCCCGGATGATTTTACCCTGAAAATATATCCTCGCGTGCCCCGTATATAGCTTATAACGCACTATAGATATTGCAGTGTATATACATTGTAAATGGAGCTTAAGACGCAGCTATAATCGCAGCAGCCGAAGCAGCAATCATTGCCGCAGCCTGAATTTGTGAAGCCACAGCCGCAACCACCGCAATTTCCGTTATTTCCGCAATTTCCGCACCCGCAACATCCACCACAACCACAACAACAACAATCATTGGAGGAACAGCATCTGTCACAGCAGCAACAGCAGCAGTCCGAGGAACGGTTTCCGCTTTTTCTACTCATTAAAAAGGGCCTCCTTTATTTTTTATCATGGTGTAAGATATGAAGGTAGGCCGGATTTTGTTACATTATCCCCGTTTTTTCCCGTCGGAAACTCAAAGGTATTTTATAACAAGGTAATGACCAGGGGTATGGTAACTATGGACAAAATGGTGGCAATAAATATGCCCTTGGAGGCCAGGGCTTCATCGCCGCCGTATTCCATTGTCAGCATAGCGGCGTTAGTGGCCGAAGGCATGGCGGTGGTAATCACCGCTGCCCCTAAAATTAAGGGATTATCAATAACTTGATGAAAACATAGCCAGATTAAAACCGGGCAGAGCAGAAGCTTAACCAGGGACACGGCATAGACCCGAGCGTCGTTAAACACCTCTTTAACGGGAACAGACCCCAGAGAAGCCCCCACTACCAGCATGGCGCCGGGTACGGTTATGCTGCCTAGAAGGTCCACAGTTTCCACGATTGGGCCGGGGAATTTAAGGGGTAAGATATAGAGAATTAACGCTAGAATTGAAGCCAAAAGGGAAGGATTTAACAGGACCTGGCGGCTGAGGCGAAATTTTTCACCCGCTGACAGCATGGCTACGCCCACGGAAAAAATCAACAAATTAAAGGGTATGTTAAACAGGGCGGCGTAAAAAACAGCTTCCTTGCCGTAAACCGCGGTTATAATGGGAAAACCCACAAAGCCCACGTTGCCGAACATCGCCAAAAAGCTATATACCCCGGCTTTTTCCCGTGGCGCCCGCAAAATCCGGGGGGTTAAAAAGGCTAAAAGACCTAAAATAGCATAGGAAGCAAAGGCCACGGCTAGAAGCAGCAGTAAATCCCAGCCCGCCATTTTTTCCCCAATGGACATTACTGAAGCCAATACCATAGCCGGCAAGGTTATATTGACAATAAGTTTAGATAACAGGCGGTTGCCCTCCTTAGTAATAAAGGAAACCTTATTGGCAATATAGCCTATTGCCATAATAATAAATAGGGTGAGCATTTCCTCAATAACCGCGAAAACTTCCATTTTACAAGCTCCTCTTTAAGCTCCTCATATATTATACAATCGGTTTTTATTATTTGATTCGTTTTATTTTAGCATAAAAAAAGAGCCTTGAACAGGCAAATTATTGCCTATCAAGGCCGTTTCCTCACATTTTTGCAAAGAAAATGCACCAAAAAGTTTAATTTGACATGCCTAAAAAAACGGAAGTAAAGAATAAATCACAGAAAAAATCTATCATCAACACAATACCGCCCCCATGTCCCGACAACAATAGACATATCGGAACGGCACCATGACAATAGCATCAAGATGCGGGAAAAATTTCCCGAAAATTAAGGCTTTACTTTAAGCATTTTTACTACTCATAATATGAGATTTTAGGCAGTGGTCAGTCAGACGGTTAGTTAATTTAACCATACGGTCAGAGGTTAAAGGCTCATTCTCTGCGGTGAGGCGGTTTAACTCCTGGCGGCAGCGATATATTTGTGTGATATGCCACTTTTCTGAGTTATTTAATTCTTGAGTTTCTTTCATCTTCACACCTCCCAAATTCATAATTTATGATATAGTTACCACTTTTTATGAATCTATTGTAGCACACCGCGGTCATATAATCTGTCGAATTCAGTCGAGGGTTAAAATTTTTTTTACTTTTTTAGGAAAATAAACGATAAATCATCTCAAAACCTCGTTATAGTCCCTTTCTTGTTTTAATTTGCCATAAATTCACGAGATTGCCCGCGACAAATTATTCGCATATTCGATTTTTTCCTTACCAAAGTCACAGAAAGTTATGACTTTAAAAAAGTAAAATCCATGTAAAGCCCTATTTTAAGTTTATTACAAAAAACTGGGAAACCGCGCCCAATACTCTCTTGGCCCAGTTTCCCAGTTGCTAAATTCGGGGTTTTGCTCAAGGATTGTTCTAGCTTTGCCCTTACATAACCGCTAGCTTATTTTCATACCCTCTAACTTCATTTAATTTCAGCTAGCTTATTTCCGTGATAGTCAACCTATTTCCATACCAGATAACTACATACCGGCAAATTTATTCCACACCAGCTAACTTATTATCAAGTCAGCTAAATTATTTCCATTGGGGGCGGCCTACCGCGGCGATGTCCAATAAGGTTTCAATGTGAATACGCACGCTGTCGTTGTAACTGTTGCCGCTAATTACGTCCTTACGGTCAACGAGGATATCGTAATTCTTCACGCCCTGTTTTGCCATTTCCTCCCGGACTTTCTCCTTGCCCTCGGCAATGGCCTTGGCAATAGCCCGGCGCATCAGCTCGTCAGGATTAGCGTATGCTTCCTCGCCCTCGGCTTCTTCATTCTCCACAGCATAAAAGGGTATTTGCCCCCAGGGGGCGTAAATGCCAATACAGCTTTGCTCATGGTTCTGCACCTTAATATGGTACAGGGTCATCAC
>DXZC01000059.1 GCA_019415505.1 Peptococcaceae bacterium
CCCTTTCCCTGATGGACGCGGGCGTTCCTTTAAAGGCCCCAGTGGCCGGTGTGGCTATGGGTCTTATTAAAGATGGCGATGATATTACCATCTTAACGGATATCCAGGGTATGGAGGACGCTTTAGGTGACATGGACTTTAAAGTTACCGGCACTTCAGACGGTGTTACCGCCATTCAAATGGATATTAAAATTGCGGGTATCACCAGAGAAGTTTTTGAGGAAGCTTTAAAACAGGCCAAAAAGGGACGGTTGCACATTTTAGGCATTATGCTGGATACCATTAGCGAGCCCCGGCCCCAGCTTTCCAAGTTTGCTCCCCGCATTATCAATACCCAAGTAGACCCCGATAAGATTCGGGAAATCATTGGTAGCGGCGGCAAAACTATTAAGAAGATTGTGGATGTTACTGGCGCTAAGATTGATATTGAGGACGATGGCCGGGTCTTTATTGCCTCAGTTGACGCTAACCAGGGCGAAGAGGCTTTGCGGATTATCAACGCCATTGTCGAAGATGTAGAAGTGGGCAAAATTTACCTGGGCAAGGTAGTTAATATTCGCGATTTCGGCGCTTTTGTGGAACTGGTGCCAGGTGTTATGGATAGTTCCGGTAAAGACGGTATGTGCCATGTTTCGGAATTAATGAACCGCCGGGTGGAAAATGTTACCGACTTACTTAACGAAGGCGATATGATAGCAGTTAAGGTATTGGGTATTGACGATAAGGGTAAGGTTAAAATTTCTCGTAAAGCCGCTTTGCGCGAGGGTATACCTGAAGATATGCAGGAAGTAATTACCGGTAAAAAAGCCCAGGAATTATTAAGCGGCAATAAGCGCTAAATCAAATGACTATAATTACCATGGAAAAATAACATATTGCCCCTTTTCCCTACATATTATGCAGGGAAAGGGGGCAACGTCTATGATAACGCTGAAAAGAAAAAAAATCCTGTTAATCGCTGCTCTGGCTATAGTATTTACTGCTGGCGTTTGTTTTTATGGCTCTAATACTGCCACAGTAAGCGGCGAGGTGCGGGGTAATCCTTATTATGAGGGGGAAAAGGGGCATAACGCTGTGGCCTTTGGCATGAACGTGGATTGGGGCACAGAATACATTCCCGCTATTTTAGACATATTTAAAGAGGAAGATGTAAAAATAACTTTCTTCTTGACCGGACGTTGGTGTCAGGAAAATCCAGAGGTTGCCAAGACAATATATCAGAGCGGTATGGAAATCGGCAATCATGGCTTAAAGCATAAAAGTCCCGCTGGCATGACCTATGAGGAAAATATGGCGGATATTGAGGCGGCGGAAAATATAATTAACGACGCCTTAGGCATAAAAACCATGCTCTTTGCACCAGCCGCTGGGGAAATAGAGTCCCAAGTGCTCAATGCCGCCGCTGACTTGGGCTATAAAACTATACTTTGGTCCGTTGATACCATTGATTGGCAAAAACCAACGCCTGAGGTTATAACCCAACGTGTTGTGGATAAGGCTGAGGACGGCTCTATTGTCCTTATGCACCCTACGGAGAATACCTTAAAGGCTCTTCCCTCTATGATAGAGGCCCTTAAGGAAAAAGGCTTGAATATTGTGACCGTTTCCCAGCTTTTAAAATAATAAGCGATAATAATTTCAGAGCATAAATGTCACTTACTTGGAGAAAATGAAGAAATATGAAAAAAGAAATTTTACAAAATGGCTTAACTGTTGTCACCGAAGAAATTGAGCATGCTAATTCCGCTTCCCTGGGGATTTGGGTTATGGCTGGTAGCCGTGGGGAAACTCGGGAGGAAGCCGGTATTTCCCACTTTTTGGAGCATATGAACTTTAAGGGGACTGAGCGGCGAAACGCCAAAGAATTAGCGGAGGTGCTGGAATGTCGGGGCGGTCAGCTTAACGCTTATACCACCAAGGAATATACCGCCTATTACTGCCAAGTTGTGGGGGAAGACTGGCCCCTGGGGTTGGACGTTTTAAGCGACCTCTATCTTAACTCAACCTTTGAACCTGAGGATATTGAGAAGGAAAAAAATGTAATTATTGAGGAAATAAATTTATATGAAGATAGCCCGGAGGATCTGGCAGTGGATCTCCTCAACGGCGTTATTTGGGGTGAACATCCTTTGTCCCGCCCCATATTAGGTTATGAGGATGTAGTCAACTCTTTAAATAGGGAAAAACTGTTGAATTACCGGCATAAAAACTATACCCCTGGCAATACCGTATTGGCGGCTGTAGGCAAAATAGAGCATGACGCTTTAGTAGAGGCGGCAGCCAAGCATTTCGCCGGTTTTCAGGGGGTGACGGAGTCTAAAAATGAGCCGCGCCCCTTGTGCCATAGCGGTAAAGTCAGCCAAGTAAAGGACATAATGCAGGAGCATATTTGCCTAGGCTTCCCCGGTTTATCAATTTTTGACCAGGATTATTACGCCCTTATCCTGGTCAATGAAATACTGGGCGGCGGCTCCGCTTCCCGCTTATTCCAAACAATTCGGGAGGAGAGAGCTTTATCCTATTCGGTATTTTCCTTTGTTACAGCTTATAAGGACTGCGGTATGTTGTCGGTGTATGCTGGCACGGCCAAAGGTAAAGGGAACGAGGTTGCGGACCTCTGCTTAGGAGAAATAGCGAACTTGAAAAAAGAGGGCGTTAGCCCGGAAGATTTGGCCAAGCTGAAAACACAAATTAGCGGTGGCATGAGAATCTCCCTGGATAGTTTAGGTAGCCGTTTATCCCGCCTGGGGCGCAACCAGCTTTACTATGGTAAGGATTTACCCATTGACGAGGTGGTGGCTCACCTAAATAGGGTTACTCCCGATGATATGGTCAGGGTGGCGACAGATTATTTATCTGAGGAGCAAATGGCATACGCCTTTTTAGGAGGTAAAGAGGAATGAAGGAAACTAAGGTTGCAATAGAGCTTTTGGACCATTACGGCGATTTGCCGGTGATAAACTACCAAACTTCCGGGGCTGCTGGTTTTGATTTTTATGCTGCCTTGGACGAGCCTTTGGTAATTTATCCTGGTCAAAAGGCTATGATACCCACGGGAATACGTTTTGCCCTGCCGGAGGCCTTAGAATTGCAGGTGCGTCCTCGCAGTGGTCTGGCGGCAAAACACGCTGTTACCGTATTGAACAGCCCAGGCACGGTGGATAGTGATTACCGTGGCGAAGTAAAGGTTATTCTCATAAATTTAGGCCAGGAGCCTTTTACCATAGAACGGGGTATGCGTATTGCCCAGGGTGTTATAGCGCCCTATGTGAAAGCCAGTTTTCAGGTTGCTGAGTCCCTTGACGATACTGACAGGGGTAGCGGCGGCTTTGGCCATACCGGGGTATAATAAGGCATATTCGCTCATATCCTTAAGAAAACCCTATAAATATGAGGTGTAGGCTATGAGAATGAGCGAATTGTGTGATAAAATAGTAGTAAATTTAGAAAACGGTGAAGTATTGGGCAATATAGGCGACGCTGATTTGGTGATAGACGAGGCTAGCGGCGCTGTTATCTCCATATTGTTGCCTGTACGGGGTGGTATGTTTAACCGCTTTTTCGACCATTCCGCTATAACCATACCTTGGTCAGCGGTGAAAAAAGTGGGTAGTGAAATAATGGTGGTGGAACTGGGGGATACCTCGCCGCCCCTGTGGTAATATTTTGAAAAGAAATAAGGTGATATGTGTGAAAGTAGCAATGACAGGTGTAAACGGTAAAATGGGACGTGCCATCATGGCCGGTATAATAGACGCTCCCAATGTTGAAGTGGTTGCCGCCGTGGATTTAGAAAATGTGGGCCAGGACCTATCCTCCCTCATCGGCGGGGCGGAGCGAGATATTAAGGTTGAGGACAACCTGGAGGCTATGATAAAGGCTAAGGGCCCTGATGTGGTCATTGATTTTACCAGTCCCAAAGTGGTAAAAAAGAATGTACTCACCGCTTTACAGCATAAGGTTCACATCATAGTGGGGACAACCGGTTTATCCTCAGATGATTTAGCGGAAATAGACGCTTTGGCCCGGAAGATGTCCCGGGTAGCTTTTGTGGTGCCTAATTTTGCTCTGGGAGCTGTTTTAATGATGAATTTTGCCGCTGAGGCGGCTAAATATTTTGCCAATGTGGAAGTTATTGAGCTGCATCACGACCAAAAATTGGACGCCCCCTCCGGTACGGCGGTAAAAACTCTGGAAATGATGTCCAGGGTGCGGGAAAAAGTAGTCCAAGGCCACCCTCAGGAAACGGAAAAGATACCCGGCGTTAGAGGCGGGGAATATGAGGGTATGCGAGTCCATAGTGTGCGACTGCCAGGTTATGTGGCGCATCAGGAAGTTATTTTTGGCGGGGCAGGGCAAACCCTGACAATTCGTCATGATTCTATGAACCGCGATTCTTTTGTGGACGGCGTTTTATTAACTATTCGCAGCATTGGCGACTTGTCCCCCGGCCTTACCTATGGCCTAGAAAAAGTATTATAAGCTGGGATTAACCACAAAAAGGACCCGCCTAATCTGGAGTTGGCGGGTCTTTTTTTATAGTTAAATCCGGGGCTTGGATTTTACCCCTTTTCCTAAATAAGCGCTCCGGCAATTGAGACGTTGAGCGTAGGGTCAAAGTACCGTAACTGTTTGCCAGTTACGGTACTTGTGTTTTTTTGCGCTATTGACTTTTAGCTTTAGGGCGTTATTTTCTAGAGTGGGTTTCCCGCCCTCAAATCTGGATTCTTTACCGCTTGGACTCCCCTTAGGTCAAGCACAGAATGGCGACTTCAACCATATTCTACCTTATGAACTGATATATTGTGTCAAAGGAGGAATTATGTTGAGGAAAAAGCTGACCTTATTAGGGGGCGATATTAGAGAAATAGTAGCCGCCAACACCCTGATAAAATCCGGTTATAATATAAAAACCTTCGGACTGCCTAAAGAAGAGTTAACAGACACCAGCGTGGCGCGGCCAACTCTAGCCGCGGCTCTGGACAACGCCAATGTGGTGATTTTGCCGGTTAAAGGTATAGATGAGGACGGCTACTTATATGCCCCTAATTTGGAGCAAGAGGGTAAACGCTTAAAAATAACCGCTGCCGATTTTAGCTCCTTAGCTAAAGATGCCGTTATTTACGTGGGCGTGGCCTCTAAATATCTTCGCTCTCTGGCTATAGAATTATCCCTGCAGGTAGTACCCTTAATGGAGCTAGACCCCATAGCTGTGCCCAATGCTATACCAACTGCTGAAGGAGCGTTGGCTGTGGCTATAGAAAATTCGCCCTATACCGTTAAAGGCTCCAGGGTGCTTATTTTAGGTTTTGGCCGGGTAGGTAAAGCCACAGCAGCGATGTTTCGCAGCGTTGGGGCTAAGGTTAGCTTGTGCAGCCGTAACGAAAAGGAAATATGCGATGCTTTAGCCGGTGGCTACGATATGCGGCGGTATTCCGGCTTAACTAGAGTGTTGCCCCGTTCTGAAATAGTAATCAATACAGTGCCGGCCCTTATCCTAACTGATGAGGTGCTGGCTCATGTGGCTAAAAATACTATAATTATAGATTTGGCCTCTAAACCTGGTGGCGTAGACTTTGAGGCAGCGGCCCGGAGAAATATAAAGGCCATCCACAGTCTAGGATTGCCGGGAAAATGCGCGCCAATTACCGCCGGAGAAATATTGGCAGAGGGTATTATGGCCTTACTGGAAGGGGAGGGTGAATAATATGGTCAATTCGGATATTAAGAATAAAAAAGTGGGTTTTGCTGTTACTGGTTCCCACTGCACCCTGAAGCGGGTTTTCGCCCAAATGGAACGCTTGGCCACGGAATATGGAGCCGACCTTTACCCTGTATTCTCGCCAGCTATTATGTCCTCAGAAAACCGCTTTGGCAATAGGGAAAAATGGCAGGGCTTTGTGGCGGACTTTTGTGATAATTCCATAATTACCACTATTGAGGAAGCCGAACCCATAGGCCCTAAAAAGCTCCTCGATGTTATGGTCATAGCGCCTTGTAGCGGTAATACCCTGGCAAAGCTGGCTATGGGCATAGTGGATACCCCTGTGCTGATGGCGGCAAAGGCTCACTTGCGCAACGGCCGTCCTCTGGTAGTAGCTGTTTCTACCAACGATGGCTTGGGTATGAATGCCAAAAATATTGGTATACTATTGAACGTAGGGAATATATATTGGGTTCCTTTTGGCCAAGACGACGCTAAAGCGAAGCCCAATTCTTTAGTCGCAAAGATGGATATGTTGCCGGAAACCATATCGCTGGCCTTAAAAAACCAACAAATTCAACCTATTTTAATTGAATATTAAACAATATTGTAGTATAATATTTCTATTATGATTTAAGGTGGGTATGGTTGTGAAAAAATATAATGTGGCCATAGTTGGCGCTACTGGCGCAGTTGGTAAGGAATTGATTACGGGTCTGGCGGAACGGGATTTTCCCGTGGCTGAGTTGCGGCTTTTGGCCAGCAGCCGTTCTCATGGGAAAAAGCTCCAGTTTAAGGGCGAGGAAATAACTGTTCAAGAATGTACCGCTAATTCCTTTGCAAATATAGATATTGTTTTATTCGCCGGCGGTTCCCAAAGTAAGGAGTTCGCTTTAGACGCTGTTAAAGCAGGCTGTGTAGTTATTGATAATAGCAGCGCTTTCCGCATGGACCCCGAAGTTCCCTTAGTGGTGCCGGAGGTAAATCCTGAGGATATTAATTGGCACAAGGGGTTGATCGCCAATCCTAATTGTTCCACCATTCAAATGGTGGTGGCTCTTAAACCTATTCATGACGCCGCTAAGATAAAGCGCATTATTGTCTCCACTTATCAGGCTGTTTCCGGCGCCGGTAAGGACGGAATTGCCGCCCTGGATCATGAAGTCAAGGAATATGCGGCAACTGGCGCGGAGTGCCAAAAGGTTACAGATTCGGCGTTTCCCTATCCGATTGCCTTTAATTGTATTCCGCAAATTGATAGTTTTTTGGCTGACGGATATACTAAGGAAGAAATGAAAATGGTCAACGAAACCCGGAAAATGTTTCATGACGATAGTATAGCTATTAACGCTACTGCCGTTCGGGTACCGGTATTTCGCAGCCACTCTGAATCCATTACCGTGGAAACAGAAAAACCCATAACCCCTGAAGAGGTAAAAGAACTCATGCACCAGGCTCCTGGCGTTGTCTTAGTTGATGAGCCGGCAGCCTTGGAATATCCTATGGCAATCTATTCTTCGGGAACCAATGCTGTGTATGTGGGACGTATCCGCCAGGATATATCCTCAGCAAATGGCATCTCCCTGTGGGTTGTAGCGGATCAGCTTCGTAAGGGCGCTGCTACAAACGCTATCCAAATTGCCGAATTAATAGCGGCAAAAGATAAATAAGAGGTGAGAGATATGAGTTTTGGCGAGGTATTAACCGCAATGGTTACGCCTTTTCAGGCCGATGGGAAGGTTAACTACGAAAAAGCGCAGGAGCTTGCCGTGTATTTGCTGAACAACGGTTCCGACGGCATAGTGGTGGGCGGTACCACCGGGGAAAGCCCCTCCTTAGCTAAAGAAGAAATGATTGAACTCTACAGCGCCGTAAAAGAGGCTGTGGGTGATAAGGGTTCCGTAATTGGGGGCTGCGGCGGCAATAATACTTTGGCTGTAGCCCGGCAAATGGAGGAACTAAATAAATTAGGTTTAGACGGTTATCTTACAGTGGCGCCTTATTATAATAAGCCCACTCAGGAGGGAGTTTTTAAACACTATGAGGCGCTGGACCGGGTCAGCGCGGCGCCCATAGTTGTTTATAATATACCGGCCCGTACAGGTATAAATCTGGCTCCTGATACCTTAGTAAGAATGGCTGAATTAACAAATATAAAAGCATTAAAAGAGTCCACAGGCAATGTGGCTCAAATTACAGAATTGAAAATGAGGCTGCCCCAGGATTTCTTAATCTATTCAGGAGATGATTATATGACCTTTCCCATGACGGCAATGGGCTGTCAAGGCATAATAAGCGTATCTTCGCATATTGTGGGGAAGGACATCAAGGCCATGGTAACGGCAGTTAAGGACAATGATTTAGCCAAAGGGCAAGAGCTGCACTATAAGCTTTATCCTGTGTTTACGGCTATGTTCTGCACTGCCAATCCCATTCCTGTGAAAACGGCCCTCAACCTATTGGGGTTTGAGGTAGGCGGCTTTCGTCTCCCCTTATGTGAAGGTGACGAAGCTACCGTCGATTTTCTGAAAACTTTCCTGCAGGATTACGGATTACTCTAAGCCTCAGAAAGGTGGAAATGTGACAACTAAAGAAAGTAAAGTATCTCTTATACCTCTAGGTGGTTTGGGAGAAATCGGGAAAAACATGACAGTGCTAAAGTACGGCAACAGTATGTTGATAATTGATAGCGGCATGATGTTTCCCGAGGATGATATGCCGGGCATAGACACGGTTATCCCAGATTATACCTATTTGTTGGAGAACAAGAAGAAGATCAAGGGCATTGTTCTGACTCATGGTCATGAGGACCATATCGGCGCTCTGCCTTATGTTCTTCGTGATTTAAGCGTGCCCGTTTACGGCACCAGGCTCACTATGGGATTAGTGCGCCATAAATTAAAGGAGGCCAAGGTTACCGCCGATCTCCACGAGGTCAATGTTGGCGATGTTTTGCATCTTAACCCCTTTAAGGTGGAGTTTTTAAGGGTAAATCATAGCATTGCCGACGCGGTAGGCTTAGCCATTCAAACTCCGGCGGGAATGGTGGTTCACACCGGTGACTTTAAAATTGATATGACCCCAGTAGATGGTGAAGTTTTTGACTTTGCCCGCTTTAGCGCTTTAGGAGCTAAAGGCGTGTTGCTGCTGATGTCCGATAGCACCAATGCTGAACGCCCCGGCTTTACCAAGTCTGAACGGCTGGTGGGCAATTCCTTTGATGAGAATTTCCGCAATGCTAAAGGGCGCATAATATTGGCGACCTTTGCCACCAATGTTCACCGCTTACAGCAAGCTATTTCAGTAGCGGCTAAATATAACCGCAAAGTTGCTATTGTGGGTCGGAGCATGGTCAATGTGGTAAGTATTGCTACGGAAATGGGCTATTTAAAAATTCCTCGTAACACTATTGTGGATATTGATGACATCAATAATTATCCTCCCAGCAAAGTAGCTATTTTAGCAACTGGCAGCCAAGGTGAGCCAATGTCTACGCTGACCCGCATAGCAAATGGCGAGCATAAGCAAATTAAGTGTATGCCTGGCGATACAATTATTGTCTCAGCCCTGCCGATTCCCGGTAACGAAATATCTGTAGCCCGCAATATTGACCTTTTGGTGAATAACGGCGCCAATGTTATTTACGATGCTGATGCTGAGATCCACGTTTCAGGCCATGCTCGCCAGGAAGAATTAAAGCTGGTTTTGAGCATGATCAAGCCCAAATATTTTGTACCCGTCCATGGTGAAGTGCGGATGTTGCACCGCCATGCCGCTTTGGGCCAACAGTTGGGCGTACCCTTAGAGAATACCTTTGTTCTGGAGAATGGACAAGTATTGGAGTTATCTAAAAGTAAAGCGACTCTCAAGGGCACTGTGCCTACGGGCAAAATTATGATTGACGGCCTGGGCTTAGAAGATGTTGGTAACGTAGTCCTGAAGGACCGCCGCCAGCTATCCCAAGACGGTATTATGGTTGTAATTGTCACGGTGGATCGCCACGGCGTTATGGTGGCCAAGCCGGAGATGATTTCCCGCGGTTTTGTTTATCTCAAGGAAGCGGAGGAATTGATGTCAGCGGCTAAAGATGTGATTAGCAAACGTATGGAAAAATATGAGGGCCGCCGCATTAAGGATTTTTCCGCGGTTAAGCAGGACCTCAAGGAGTGCGTTGGCAAATTGCTCTACCAATCTGTGCGCCGCAAGCCCATGATTATTCCGGTAATAATTGAACTAGGCTGATGCCTAAAAGCTCAATAAGATAAACTCTATGATGCTAATGCCAGATAGGGCAGTATTTGAGAAATTGCATAATAGTCAAATAAAGGCGATAAAAGGCTCTGTTCCCCAAAGGTCAGAGCCTTTTATTTACGTAATTAGCTGGTAGTAGTTTGGGTTAATCAATGGTAATCTATAATCAAAAAATAAGTAAGCCCTTGCACTGGCAAAATTATAAAGATATAATTCAGCCATGGGCGTTTATTAATTACTTGGGCTGATAAGGTGGATATGCTATAATATACTTGTAATAATAGACACAAACCTGTTGTCGGAGGTGAGCAAATGGAGTGCATAAAGGTGCTAAAACAGCGCATAAAAGAGCTGGAAAAAGAAAACTTCCTGTATAAATCTATTGTAGAATTGGCGCATGAAGGGATTATGGTAACGGATAAAGATGGTTGCGTAATTGTCTATAATCAAGAGATTGCTAAGACGGAAAAAATGAACCCTTCTGATGTGCTGGGGAAGCAGGAAAAGGATATTTACAATTATCCGGAATATAACTTCCCGGAAATTATAAAAGAAAAGGTAATTGAAAAAGGGGAGTCCATCATTGAGCAAAGGTACCTTTACCATTCGCCCAACGGCGAGAAGCATCATATCGTATTTTCAGCCCATCCCTATATTTACCAGGATAAAGTAGAAGGCGTTATAACCTTAGGGCGAGATGTGAAACAAATCAATAGTTTTATCTCTGAGACCCTGGCATTTGAACATCAATTAAAAATGAAAAATGGCGAAAATAATAATGAAGCCCACTATTTTTTAGACAGTATTATTGGTTCTTCCCTTGATGAATGCAAGGATATGGCCAAGAAAATTGCCCAATATGACTTTCCTGCTTTCATCATAGGGGAAACTGGAACAGGAAAGGAACTTTTTGCCCAGGGAATACACAATGCCAGCCAGCGGTGTTCCGGGCCTTTTGTCTCTGTAAACTGCGCGGCCTTGCCAGAATCTATCCTGGAGAGTATTTTATTTGGCACTAGCAAAGGGGCTTTTACCGGCGCCGTGGATATGCCGGGTTTGTTTGAGCAGGCGGAGGATGGCACCTTATTTTTGGATGAGATAAACTCCATGCCCCTACCTCTTCAAAGCAAGTTGTTGCGTGCTCTCCAAGAAAAGAGGGTGCGGCGTTTGGGTAGCAAAAAAGAGATACCGGTGAATTGTCGCATCATTAGCGCCAGCAATCAAAATCCTTTCGACATTCAGGCGGCAAAGGCTACGGCAATTCGGCAGGACCTTTTGTTTCGCCTCTCCACTGCTGTAGTTCAGATTCCCCCTTTAAGAGAGCGCAAAAAAGATATTCCTGAATTATGTAAATATTTTATGCGGACCTGTAATCAGAATAAAAGCATTTTTCTATGGGAAATCTCTCCGGATTTAATGAAATTGTTTTATCATTATGATTGGCCCGGAAATGTGAGGGAACTGGAGAATATTATCTTGGGGTCAGTTATATTTGTTGACAACCAAGAGCGGTTTTTGAAAATTGAACATATTCCCCAGCATATACGTGGCAATTTACTGGGGGATGCGGAACAAAAAAACCTTGTTTTACACAGCCATAGTCTCAAGGAGTCTGTGGCGGATTTTGAGAAAAATTTAATTCTAGAAACCATATTTGCCGTCAGGGGCAATATTTCCCAAGCAGCAAAAGCTCTGGGCGTCACCCGACAAAATCTTTATTTTAAAATAGATAAATATAATTTGCGAGACTATCTTAATGAAAAGAGAGTATAAAAAAGAATGTTTTAGGTGTCTATAAAATTTACACTTTTGTGGATGACAAATGATTAAATGTCAGGATTTTTGACATAATTTGAAGCAATTTATTTTTCCATGTCAGAATTATTAACATTCCGTTGTACTCAACATCAAGCATAATGCCTTGAACAGGCATTATGCTTTTTTTATTTTCTGGCACGGTCTTTGCGATAAGCTAAGTTATCAAGAAGAATGAAGGGGGGTTCTTATTGAGAGAGCATATTGCAAGTTTTGCTCTTATCTTTTAAAAGCAATTATTCCACCATTTATTTATTGAAAGGAGATTTTTATGAAAAGAAATCACATTGCTGGCTATCCTTCTGCTACAGCGGCAAATCTTTCCCTATTTACTGACGGAGACTTGGAGCGGATTCATCTTGCGACTTTGGAGATTCTGGAAAGAGTGGGGGTTTACTTTGAAAATGACGAAGCCATCAAAATTTTAAAAGATGCCGGCGCCCAGGTGGAGGACGGCAATATTGTAAAATTACCTGGTTACATGGTAGAAGAAGCCATTCGTACTGCCCCTAAAAACCTGATTCTTGCCGGTAGGTCAGAAGAAAACGATATGCTGATTCAAAAAGGCCGTGTTTATTTTACCACTTTCGGTCAAGGCGTTAGCGTTGATGATCCTTATACCGGTCAGTGGCGTCCTTCGGTCAAGCAGGACATTTGTAATGCCGCTAAAACTGTTGACGCCTTGGCAGGCTACGATTTCTGTTTTGATATGCTGGCCGCATCTGACGTCCATGCTGCCATTGAATGTTATCACACCTTTGAAGCCAAAATTACTAACACCTCTAAACATATTGTGGCTCCTGCTCAGACTAGAGATCGGGCAGAACTTCTTACAGAGATGGGCATTGCCATTAGCGGTAGCTTAAAAGCATTGCAAGAACGCCCTGTATTCCAGTTTGGCGGCTGCCCCATCAGCCCGTTAAGTTATCCCAATGACATGGCGGAATGCCTTATCTATTGTGCTGAAAATGGACTACCCATTCATTGTCTTTCCATGTCAATGGCCGGCGGTATGGCTCCTACAACCTTGGCCGGAGCTTTGGTGGTGCATAATGCCGATATCCTTTCCGGCCTCGTGCTTCATCAAGCGGTACGCCCTGGCGCTCCCTTCATTTATGCCAGTTCCACCTCTATTATGTGGCTGAAAAAAGCCAGCGCTGTGTTGGGCTGTCCCGAAATTGGTATGATTAATGCTGGTCTAACCAAAATTACGCAAATGTATGGTTTGCCCTCGTTCGTAGCTGGAACATAGACTGACGCAAAAGTCGGCGACCAACAAGCTGCCCATGAAAAGACATTGTCCGCAATTTTACCGGTATTGGCAGGCGCCAATATGATTTACGGTCCCGGGATGTTGGATGCAGGCATGACCTTGAATTATAGCCAGCTAGTGGTTGATAACGAAATGATTAAAATGATCAAGCACGCGGTTCAGGGTATCCCCGTGAATGATTATACGATTGCCGCCGACGTCATCCGCGCAGTAGGCCCCAGAGGTCATTACCTCATGGAACAGCATACCATGGAAAATCTCCACATTCAATCCGACACCACGCTCTTTGATCGTCAGACAAGAGAGGACTGGACTGCCCAGGGCAAGGAAAGTGTTAATACCAAAGCCGCGGAAAAGGCTCTGGATATTTTGGAAAGCTATCAGCCTGCTCCGCTACCCGGTGGCGCTGCCGAAAAAATGCAGGAT
>DXZC01000006.1 GCA_019415505.1 Peptococcaceae bacterium
ATATCTTCTAATCAAGACTTCACAAGCTCTACTGTTCAGTTCCCAAAGACCAGATAAAAGTAAAAAGATCTACTTTTTGCTGTCGTCGTAAGCATTCAGACCGTTAGGTCAAGCGCTTAATTCTTTTAAGGCAAGAATCCGACAACCATTTTATTATATCTCATTACTTCTTTGTTGTCAACACTTTTTTTCAACTTTTAGAAAATTTCTTTTCAGCAAGTTTAGGGGGTGACAACTTTTATAATGATATCACCTATCATCCTTAAAGTCAAGGACTTTTTTGAATTTTCTCCAAAGAATTTTCAGAAAGTCCGGGGCGCACCATTACCAACCCCTTGTTCCTTAATATTTAGCTTATCCCTATACATATCCAAGTCAGCTTTTTTGAGAATTTCCGACATATCAATATGGGAATCCTGACTCAGTACACACTGGGAACAACCGATAGCTAAGGCCACGGCAGAAGATACGCCCAGTTTCCTACCCTCGCCCTCGCTGGCTAAAGCAGCCCGGTATAAGGCAACATCCACCTCACGATCTACAATTATGACGACAAATTCATCGCCGCCAATGCGGTAAATCATGTTTTCGCCGTTGAATACCTTCCTTATAATATTGGCGATAGCAATAATAACTTCATCCCCAAAGCTATGACCGTAAACATCGTTAATAGTTTTCAGATTATTAATATCCAGAGATATTATGGCTAAATGATTATGCTGGGAAAGGGAACCCTGCAGCAGTTCCGTTTCCTTAATAAAAGCATTGCGGTTTTTTAAGCCAGTCATCACATCCAAATACGCTAACTCTCGGTACACATCCATACGGGATCGCAGTTCCTCGGATAGCTTCATTTTTTTAATAATAATGCCAATCAAGGATAGGGATAATACGATAATGCCATAGCGGTAAAAGCGACTGATATCCTCCTCTAACCCCCAATAGAAATATATTAGGCTTATTAACAATACCAACAAAAGAAGGCCATTGGCGATTAAAGCGTAAATAATTAAGGGATTGCGACGGCCCCGGTACTCCTTTAGGAAAAAATACTCCATAGCGATTGCTATTGTACCATATAACAGATGAAATAGCGGTAAGGAGCTAACTAAATCCACCACGCCGCCAATATACAAAAGCATGGCGATAATAGTATAGGATAAGATGAGGAGCTGAAAAACTGTAAAGATCCGGCGGCCACTGGGACAAATATACTTTGCTACCGCTATTAGGGGCAAAACCATGGTCATAAAGCTACAAAAGGATACCACGCAACCATATAAAAGAGTTCGGCTCGTCAGAAACTGCACGAGGAGAGAATCAGTAATCACCCAAACCGCAGACAGAAAAACAAACGCGAAAACATGAAAATATATGGCGCTGTCCTTTTGCTTACCCCGGAATAAGCGCAGCAAATATAAGCCCAAAAATACAACGCTTAAAAAGACCATAACAAGGCTAAAGACCAAAACACCCAGGTTTTTCATGATAATGGCGGCGGAGATTTCAGCCATATTGTCCAAGTATATTTGGGAAATCGTAAAGGAAGTTGACAGCTTATAGGGATTATAATAGTTTAGGGTAATATCTTGGCCAGCATATTCCGGCGCTAAAGCCACAGTACATAATACATCCCCATACATAGTGCCGAATTCAGGCTGTTCCTCACGGGCGTAGGTGTAAATCAATTTATCATTAACCCTTACTTCCAGGGCGCAATAATGATTGTAAAAAGCCAAATAAGCGTCGGGCTCAATTTCAGCGGGTAGAGTATTATTAATTACCGCCTTCGCCCCTTGAAACTTTACCTTAGCGGGAAATTCGAGGATCTGCTCTGTCCCGTCAGTGGCGGAATAGCGCCAACCCTGATTCAGAGTACCAACATCTACTGTATCAAGTTTTTTAACCCCTAAATCGTTCTGTAAGTTACTGGACAGTAAATAAACAAAAATAGCCGCCAATATTACCACCAAAACTAAGGGCAAATATTTAAAATAGGTTTTTTTGTTCATCACTGCGTATTCACCAATCACTTTCAGGCCGTCTACTTAGAATATTATAGCTAGCATATATTTAGTATACACCATTTAGGGCAACCTTGACTATAAAAATATTTGGAGCATATTTAGTGAATCTATGGCGCGTCTAGATGGAGCTTATTACAAAATTAAGAGGGCAGCTTGGCTGCCCTCTTTAATAAAACTCATCTTCGTTTATTTTGCAATCTTTTCTATCAGAATAGCGCATTCCGGGCATATGTTCTGACAATTTTTGCACCCAATGCAATCCTCGTTCATTACCACGGTGGGAGAACCGTATATACCGGTACGTTCCGACCAGCTAATAGCATTTTTGGGGCACTTTTCAATGCAGAGGCCGCAGCCCTTGCAGAGGTCAGTGAACACATAACTCCGGGCTTTAGCGCTTTCAGTCATAAAAGATCTGAATTGTACACTCATTTTTATTCCCCCCTTAACCCACTAGACTAATACCCTTATCCAGGGCTTGGAAGTTCATCTGGCGCAAATCGGGGTTTGCTTCAAATTTTGCGGCAAATTTCTTTTCTAGGGCTTTTTTAATATCCTCAACGGAAACTATTTCCGTCAGACCTAAAACAGCCCCCATAATTATAACATTAAACACTCGAACGTGCAGTTCCGTATTGGCAATACGGTGAGCGGGTATTTCCACCAGCTTTGCCACACTATCGGCAGCGGGCAAATCCTTTCTAGCCTCGGCGGAAATATTGGCGTCATACACATATATAGTATTGGGATTAACATACATTTGCACACGCTTAACCGCCCGGTCGCTGAGGGCCACAATAATATCAGCGTCGTCAAATTTAGGCGAGCCAATGGTTTCATCGGAAATTTGCATAAAGGCAATGGAAACGCCGCCCCGCTGTTCCACCCCAAAGTTGGGAATATACATTACTTCCCGGCCAGCGGCATAAGACGCTTCGGAAAGGATAGCGGCGACAGATTGCACACCCTGGCCGCCTTCACCAGCTAACATAATACGTTTGAGAGTACTCATTATTTCTGGCCCCCTTCCTGAGGTACTTTATATTCCTGGACAGGGAATTCATCGGCCATATCCTTTTCCACAAAGGCCCAGGTCTTTTCAGCGTTAGTGGACCAGTTAGTGGGGCAAGTGGATAAAGCTTCCACAAAGGAGAAGCCGCTGCCATTCATCTGGGCTGTAAGCGCCCGGACAAAATATTTCTTGAGCTGCTTAGGCTTTGCCACTGTACCTCTGGCCACATAGGCCCCTTCCGGCAACATGGCGCTGAGCATTTCAGGACCATGGGTGGGGGTACCTTGCTGCTCTATGCTTCTGCCATAGGGTGAAGTCTCAGTTTTTTGACCCGGCAAAGTGGTGGGAGCCATTTGGCCGCCGGTCATACCATAGTTGGTGTTATTAACTAATATGGAAGTTATTTTTTCATTACGGGCCGCGGCATTGAGCAAATGCTGGGAACCAATGGCGTAACCGCCGCCGTCGCCCATATAGGCAATACAAATTTTTTCCGGCGTAGCCCGTTTTATACCGCAGGCCACAGCATTAGTACGGCCGTGGTGGGTTTGTACTGTATCAAAATTAAAGAAATCAATGGCTAACAAGCAACAGCCAATATCTACAGTAAAAATAACATCTTTTTGAATGCCCAGCTCGTCAATGGCTTCGCCCAAAGCTTTCAGGACGATACCATGGCCGCAACCAGGGCAGAATTTATGGGTTTTTGTTTCTTGACGCCAGCAAGCCGGCATAGGCGGCGCGACGTTAGTAAATTCAGTAGCCATATCGTTACCTCCTTATTTCATTATGGTTTTCACTTGGTTGATAACTTCATCGGAACTTACGCCCTTGCCCGGTTTAAAGTATTCATAAACAGGTACTGTGCAACCGTAAATTTCATCTGTTACCATGCGTTTAAGCTGGCCTAAAGCGCTTTCCACTACCAACATACCCTTTTTGCCCGCTACAACGTCCCGCAGGGCTTTGCCCGGGAAGGGCCGCAAGGTAATGGGACGGAAATAGCCGACTTTAACGCCTTCCTTGCGGAGGTTATGCACGGCTTCTTTAATGGCGCGGCTGACGATGCCATGAGCAATAACTATAATTTCCGCATCATCCACGTCACCGGCTTCATACTCAACTATTTCATCTTTAACAGCATCATAATCGGCCTTTATATTATTAACAACTTCCAGAAGTTCCTCTTCTGTGTTATAGGTGTTCTTGTGAAAATTAGGTTCACGGTCAACGCCGCAAAGTCCCGGCGCTCCAACCCGCTGTACGGTTTCCTCCATGACAATACCTTTGGCTGCCGGGTCGTACATCGTAACCGCTTCACGCATTTTAGCCTGATAGCCGTCACCCAACACGATGGTGGGGAAACGATATTTCCAAGCGGTATTAAAGGCTTTAATTGTGTAGTCAAACAAATCTTGGTGGCTGGAGGTGGAATACACTATGCGGAACCCCTCGCCATTGCCGCCATAACAACACATTGTCGTTTCCTGTTGAGAGTAAATAACAGTTGCCGTAGACGGGCCGCCACGCTGCTGCACAGCAACTACCATGGGAATGCGCATCATTTCAGCCATGGTAATAGGCTCCTGCATCAAGATATTGCCGGGGCCGGCGGTAGCAGTAAAGGCTCTGGTACCGGTGAGGACGCCGCCACAGGTAGTAAAACCAGCGGAGAGTTCATCCTCTGTCTGAAGGAATTTCCTATCGAATTTGGGAGCAAGACGTGTCCAATAGTGCATAATCTCATTCTGAGGCGTGATGGGATACCCGTACATAATCTGCGCGTCCGCAGCTAAAGCCGCCCAGGCAACAACCTCGTTACCGGTCACAAATACGTGGGTATCTTTCTCAATGGGTTTTGTGGCCATTATATTCTCTCCTTTCAATCTCTCACCAAAATCCCTTGGGCAAATAACGCTGCAAAAACCTCACAGGTACGTTATCCCAGGTTCCTTCGGGAAAATCGTGGGCAAACCTTTCATCTACGGACAGCGCCGCCACGGGAACGCCCAACTTCCCGCTGACATTTTTTACTATATTAAAACCTGCCAAAATTTGCTCTAAGGTGGTGTCATCACCCATGTGAGTATTGGCTATTAAGCCATGGGCTGGTCCGGCCTCCTGAAAGTATTCTATGATTTTATCCTCGCTATCAGTCATTGGGCGCAGGGTATTAACCACTAGTAGCACCTTAAAATTGGGTTCTTCCCCCACTCCAACTAGGAGATTTAAAATGCTGCTGCCTCTGGCGCCGTAACCAATGTCCAGAATCACATCGCCTTCATTCCGCAAAGCCCAGCGCATATTGGGGTGGAGCACAGAACCGGCTTCGCCTAGCCCCAGAGTTTCCTCTGTTTCCCAAGCTATAACGTTAACGCCGGCGGCAGTAAGTTCTTCTTTCAGGGGGCGCAGGGTGTAAACGGGTTCTACCAAATCTAAATCCACCAAAGTTACCTTGCGGTTCCTTCGTACCAGTTCCAGACTGCGGTTTACGGCGTTTTCACTTTTTCCCGAAGCATATTCCCCGATGTAAGCTTCCACAATTCTGTCCATACTCACTCCAAGCTACACTGACTCAATATAATAATAATGTAAGGTTTAGTATACCATAAACAAAAGTTTGAAACAATCTAAAATTTAAATATTTTAAGAAATTTTATTGTTTTTCTACATATTATTGTATAATTTTACCGAAGTCACAAGTCTCTAATTGACCCCCAAGGGCCAGGGTCTAAAAGGGCTTTTGCCCTAAAGTTACAACCTAAAATATTTATATTCTCAAGGCTTATCTTAATATAAGCTATATCTTTTAAGGCTTATCACCTTAAAGCTTATTTATAGCCAAAGGGTGATAAATTTTTTAAAGTCCTCCTGCCGCCAACAGCAAACCCCAACCCATTGGCCGGGCGCAGACCTTCCCCGCCAGAATGCCGAGGCACACAAAATTGGCACCTATTCTCAAGGATTCTAAGCCTATACGCTAGGGTAAATTCTGATTAAGGCCCCTAAACCCATACGCTAGGGTAAATTCCGCGTTATGTCTGTTTTAACAAACTTTTCAGGCTACTTTGCTGCTACTTTAAGGCAAGGAGGGCCAAAACCCTTATTGAACCGGCGACCAGCGCTGGTGTTAAAATCAAGAAGCCCAGACTAAATAATCTTTCCCTCTCAAGATATCATAAAAATAAAAAAAATGACACCGGAAAAAGATGCCATTTTTGCATATTGATTTTAATCCCCTTAATCTATTTACTCATCTTTATCTCGCCGCCCAGACGCTCCGTCCCTGGGGGCAGCGGGAGAGCTGTAACCAGGGTCCGCTACAGCTAACAAAAAGTCCTTTTTGCCGCCCTTGTTTTATCTACCCTTATTTTCTACTCAACTATTTTTCCCTTGTTTTACTTGTCGTTATTTTCTCCTCAACTATTTTTCGTCAGTTGTTTTTTCCTCAACTGCTTTTTCCTCAACTGTTATATCCTCAGTTTTAGCCTCTGCTAATTGAGCCCCGGTTTTATCCGCCGTTGTTTTTTCCTCAGCTATTTTTTCCTCAGCCGAAGAACTACCGCCATCGCCCGCCCCAGGCGCTTGGGTCGCGCCAGAGCCAGACCAGGTATTATGCTGGTCAGCCTGACTCCGATTTTCCCCGGCAGTGTACTGGCTGTAACCCATATAGGAGTTAACCTCGTTTTCCGCTTTTAAACGGCGGTAAAAGTTTGCCACCGTCATGCCCATATAGGGAGCCACATAAAGTGTGGCCAGGCCGAAAGTGAAGGCAACCAAAAGAACCCAGGGTATAAAGGAAAGATGCAAAACAAATAACTCCGCCTTATGGCCATTCATCATGTGGCGGCTTTTAGTTATGGCGTCTAAGGGTTTAATATTCTCGTCATCCGCCAAAATATAATAGGCCATAGCATAACTATAGGATTTAATTATGCCGGGTATTAGCAGCAGCAGCGACCAGAGGAAAGTAAATAAGCCATAGAAAAAAGTAACTAACACCGCCGGCCATATCCGCTTAAAGCCTTTAAAAATATCACTGAAAAGAACCGGCTCCCGCCGTAAAACGGCGAGTAGCATCTCATACCAACCCAAATTCAAGGGAGAAACTATTAAAAGGGTGAGACAAGCCGACATTAACCCCAATGTAGAGTAATACAGGGACATTGAGGGAGTAACCTCGGTAGGGTCGACATAAAAAACAAATGTGATAATCCCATTTACCAAGGCTAATATTAGGGCAGCGCCGATCATAGCGCCCCACTTACCGCTCAGTTGGCTTCTCGCCTCACTTTTCATTTCCGCCCGCACATAAGACATGACAACACTCCTTTATTAAACCTTAATTTTCTACCCTTAAAGTCTAAGCATTAAAGCCCTTGCTGTCAACAGTTTTGGGGCGGAAAAAGTGAAAAAAAGAAGGATTTTCCCAAATTTCCTAAAATCATTAAAGGAGGAGAGTGAAACTATGGATTGCAAAACCATCAAGGAATTATATAATATGCGCCCCCACCCCGAAGGCGGTTGGTTTGCGGAACTCTGGCAAAGCTCCCAAATCCTGGCGGGGAAAAGCCTGTGTTCTCAGATTTATTATTTGCTGGAAGCCCCGGAAACCTGCCAATGGCACCGCTTAACTTCCGAGGAGCTATGGCTTTTCCACCACGGCGCGCCTCTAACCCTGTACTTAGGGGGCAATGGCCCGCGGCCAAGGGAGGAAAGCGCCGTTACCCTGGGGGAAAACCTGTTTCATTGCCTGGTACCGGCGGGACAATGGCAAAAGGCCGTTACCCAGGGTGAATTTACTTTAGTTTCCTGCGTGGTAACTCCGGCGTATCAGCGGGGGGACTGGGAAATGCTGGTGTAAATCTCTTCAATATTATAATAGCTTTTAAGGAGATATAAATTATATGACCATTGCTTTATGTGTAGCCCTGGTAATAATCACCATCTATCTGGTATTGCGTTATTTTCGGATTAAAAATGATAGTAAGGATAAAGACTCACTAACGGAAGCCTACCTAAAAAAGGACTATGACCAATATCTAGCCATACTCAACTACAAGATAGGGCGAGCCGCCGACGTTAAGGACAAAAATATACTGGCCACCCTAAAAATCCAGGCTTACCTCCCCCAACGGGACTGGGACAAAGCCCAGGCCCTATATGAGCAGGTTGACACAAAAAAATTACCCAAAAAAATTAAGCTGACCTTTCTCTGCCACTATATAACCATGCTGTATTTATCCGGCCAGGCTGATAAGGCCCAGGCTTTTGTCCAGACCAACCAAAAATTTTTAGAGGAAGGCCAGGGCAACAGCGGCTACAGCCTCTATTTAGATAGCTTTCAAGCTTTACAGGCTTTCGCGGACCAAGAATACGGCAAAGCCCAAGAGCTTTTCCGCGAATTGCAAAACCACCCCCAAGCCAATGATTTTTATCGAGAAATATTTGCCGAATACCTCACGAAAAGCCAGTCGCTCCAGGCCCCTGACTGATAATTCATCGCTCCCTTATGCGCCAAGCTAAGGGGGCCTTGTCATTTAGCCCCGAAAACTCGGCAAAAAGGTTGACAAGGGGGGCGTATTCATTATAAAATGAATGTTGATACCTAAATATATATGGGATTTCATAAATTGAAGGAGTTAAAGTAAAAATGGACTACAGCAAGACATTAAATCTGCCGGTAACCGATTTTCCCATGCGCGGCAATTTACCGAAAAAAGAACCTGATATTCTCAAAAAATGGGATGAAATGGATATTTATCATAAATCTTTAACAGCCAGAGAGGGCTGCCCCACCTTTATTCTCCATGACGGACCGCCCTACGCCAACGGCGATATTCATTTAGGCCATGCCCTCAATAAAATTTTAAAGGATATCATTATAAAATACCATACTATGGCGGGGTTCCAAGCGCCGTATATTCCCGGCTGGGATACTCACGGTCTCCCCATTGAGCAAAGGGCTATTAAGGCCCTGGGGCTCAACCGCAAGGAAGCCTCGGTTACGGAATTTCGGGACAAATGCAAGGAATTCGCCTTAGAGTTTGTGGACATACAGAAAAAAGAATTCCAGCGTTTAGGCATACGGGCCGACTGGGACAACCCCTATATTACTTTAAAACCGGAATACGAAGCTGTGCAAATTGGCATTTTCGGGGAAATGGCCCAAAAAGGCTATATTTATAAGGGCCTAAAACCCGTTTACTGGTGTCCTAGCTGCGAAACAGCTTTAGCTGAGGCGGAAGTAGAATACGCCGACCATAAAAGCCCTTCTATTTATGTTAAATTCGCCATTAAAGATAACAAAGGCAAGGTGCCGGCGGACGCCAAGTTTATAATTTGGACCACCACCCCTTGGACCTTACCGGCCAACGTCGCGGTTTGCCTCAATAAAGATTTTACCTATTGCCTCCTGGAAGTGGGCGGGGAAAAGTGGATTGTGGGCAAGCCCCTGCTGGAATCCTTCCTGAAGGACGCGGAAATTGAAGATTATAAGATAATTCAGGAATACGCTGGCAGTGATTTAGAATATCTAACCTGCGTTCACCCTATTTTTGACGATTTAGAAAGCCTGGTCATCTTAGGAGACCACGTTACCGATGAAGCCGGGACCGGCGCGGTACATACAGCCGGCGGCCACGGCGTAGACGACTTTAATGTGGTCAAACTTTATGACCTGCCGATAGTTTCACCCTTGGATAATAGCGGCCGCTTTACTGCGGAAGGTCGTCACTTAGAAGGTCTAACCACCGATGAAGCCAATAAGGTTATTGTCAAGGAGTTAGATGAAGCTGGCAAGCTGATTAAACTCATATTCATTAAACACTCCTATCCCCACTGCTGGCGTTGCAAAAAACCGATTCTTTTCCGGGCCACAGAGCAGTGGTTCGCTTCTATTGACGATTTTCGGGCCACCGCTTTAGCGGAAATAGACAAGGTAAAATGGATACCCTCCTGGGGCCGGGACCGGATTTATAATATGATTCGCGACCGGGGGGATTGGTGTATCTCCCGCCAGCGCACCTGGGGCGTACCTATCCCCATTTTTTACTGCCAAGACTGCGGCAAGCCCATTATCAACCAAGAAACCATCAGCCATTTACAAAAGCTCTTCCGGGAGGAAGGCGGTTCCCAAGTCTGGTTTGCCAGAGAGGCCCAGGATTTAATTCCCCCAGGCTTAACCTGCCCGGACTGCGGCAGCCAGAAATTCCGCAAGGAAACCGATATTATGGACGTGTGGTTCGATTCCGGCAGCAGCTTTGCCGCTGTAATTGAAAATAATCCGGCAATTAAAGGCGATATTGACCTTTATTTGGAGGGTAGCGACCAACACCGGGGCTGGTTTAATTCCTCGCTCTCTATTTCTGTGGCCACCAGGGGCAAAGCGCCCTACAAAAGCGTGCTTACCCACGGTTTCCTCGTGGATGAGCAAGGTCATAAACAATCGAAATCCCAGGGCAACACCGTGGACCCTCTAAAGGTAACTAAAGAAATGGGCGCCGACGTTTTGCGCCTGTGGGTAGCCTCGGCGGATTACCGTAACGACCTGGCCAATTCCCCCGCCATTATGAAGCAGGTTTCCGAAGCCTACCGCAAAATCAGAAATACCGTGCGCTTCCTCATGGGCAATCTTTACGATTTCGATTACCAGCAGGACGCCGTGGCCTATGAGGAAATGGGCGAACTGGATCAATATGCCCTGCACCTCTTAAAAGACCTCAACGACAAAGTGCTCAAAGCCTACGATGATTATGAATTCCATGTGGTATTCCATAGCCTGCACCACTTCTGCGTGGTGGATATGAGCGCCTTTTATCTGGATATTCTCAAGGACCGCCTCTATGTATCCACCCAGGACGCTAAGAGCAGAAGGGCGGCGCAAACTGTATTTTACGAAATTTTACAGGTACTGGTGCGGCTTCTCATGCCGATTCTGGCCTTTACCACGGAAGAAATCTGGAGCTACATTAGAAAAGAGGGGGAACCCGAAAGCGTACAGCTGCTCGCAGCCCCCAAGGTAGACGCTAAATATAACAATCCCGCTTTAGCCGCTAAATGGGAAGGGATTATAGCTATCAGAGAGGAAGTTGCCAAGGTCCTAGAGGAAGCCAGAAGAGATAAAGTCATCGGCCATTCCTTAGACGCGGCGGTAAAGCTGACTCTGGAGCCGGAAGGCTATCAGCTCTTAGAGGGCTTAGATAATTTAGCTGATATTTTCATCGTCTCCGCCGCCACAGTACAACCGGGAAGCGAGAGAAAAATTGAAGTAACCGCGGCGCCGGGTCAAAAATGCCAGCGCTGCTGGAAATATGATGAAGCCACCAATGAAGACGAGCTATGCCCGACCTGCGCGCAGGTAGTGGCAACCCTGGATCTCAGTACAGGCGAAGAAGGGTAAAAGCGTAAAGGAGAAGGTTATGAAAGGCAGAATTATAGTAACTGTTTTAGGCAGCGACAAGGTAGGCATTACAGCCAGGGTTACCGCTGTATTAGCCGAGAATAATATCAATATTTTAGATATTAACCAAACTATCATGCAGGATATTTTCACCATGATTATGCTCTGCGATATGGAAAACTCACGCGTTGAGCTGAGTGAACTACAGGCAAAGCTGAACGAAGCCGGCGCGGAAATTGGCATGACCATTCAGGCCCAGCATGAAGAAATCTTCACCTATATGCATAGAATTTGAGGTAAAGAAATGACGATCAACATCAACCGTATGGAAATACTGGAAACCATTCGCATGGTACAGTCGGAAAATCTTGACGTCCGCACTATCACCATGGGCATAAGCCTGCGGGACTGCTGCCATAGCGAGGCCAAAGTCGCCGCCCAGAAAATTTACGATAAGATCTGCGCCCAAGCGGAAAACTTGGTGACAGTAGGCGAAAGCATTGGCCGGGATTTTGGCATTCCCATTGTGAACAAGCGAATCTCCGTAACCCCCATTGCCCTGATTGCTGAATCCAGCGAGACAGAGGATTATACTATCTTTGCCAAAGCCTTGGATGACGCGGCTAAAAACGTGGGCGTTAACTTTATCGGCGGTTTTTCCGCCCTGGTGCACAAGGGAGCCACCAAAGGGGACTTAAAGCTGATAAAAAGCATTCCCCAAGCCCTGGCTGAAACAGATTGCGTTTGCTCCTCAGTCAATATTGGCACTACTAAAGCGGGCATTAACATGGACGCGGTTTTGTATATGGGCCAAATAATTAAGGACACAGCGGAGCTCACCAAGGCAGAGGACGGCTTAGGCTGCGCCAAGCTGGTAGTTTTTTGCAACGTGCCGGAGGATAATCCCTTTATGGCCGGGGCCTTTCACGGCATTGGCGAACCGGAAACCGTCATCAATATGGGGGTTAGCGGTCCCGGCGTAGTATTGAGCGCCATAAAAGACCAACCAAAGCTATCCATTGGCGAAATAGCCAATATCATTAAAAAGACGGCCTTTAAAATAACTCGTACCGGGGAATTGGTAGGCCGTGAAGCGGCAAAACGCTTAAACGTACCCTTTGGCATAGTTGATTTATCCCTAGCTCCCACCCCGGCTATAGGCGACAGCGTTGCCGATATCTTGGAAGCCATGGGCCTGGAAAAATGCGGCTGCCCCGGCACTACAGCAGCTTTGGCAATATTAAACGACGCGGTGAAAAAAGGCGGCTCCATGGCCTCCTCCCATGTTGGCGGCTTAAGCGGCGCCTTTATACCTGTAAGTGAGGACGCCGGCATGATCAGCGCGGCGGAAGCCGGTTGTTTAAGCCTGGAAAAGCTAGAGGCCATGACAGCGGTTTGCTCCGTGGGGCTGGATATGATCACCGTACCCGGGGACACCAGCGCCGAAACCATTGCCGCCATAATTGCTGATGAAGCAGCCATTGGCATGATAAATAACAAAACCACCGCTGTGAGGGTTATTCCCGCCCCTGGCAAAAAAGAGGGGGACCGGGTAGAATTTGGCGGTCTGCTGGGTTACGGACCGGTAATGGCTGTTAACCAATGGCGGCCCGACGTCTTTGTTCACCGGGGCGGTCGGATTCCGGCACCCATTAAAAGCCTGAATAACTAACCAACTCCCATTACTAGACTACCTTATTAAAGCGGCGCTCCCTGAGAACGCCGCTCAATAATCTGCCCCTGGGTTTGAGTTAGTAACCGAACTAGCCACCGCAACTGTGAGGAGGCCAACTTCTCAAACCTCTACCTTTTAGTTTACCGGAAAGGGGGATAATATGAAAAAAATTGCCTTACTTTGCTGCCTTATCACCCTGGTCGGGGCCTTTGTATTTAGCGGCTGTAGCAATGATAAACCCTTGCTAACCAAGGCGAGGGAAAATATACACGAGGTAAAATCCCTGTCTTACAACACGGAAACCGCGACTATTGCCACCTTAACCGAGAACGGCCAAGTAGAGGAAATAAATTTTGTTGGCGCTGGCACTAATAAAACCACCCTGGAACCCTTGGCAACCTCCAAGTATCTGAGGGTAAAATCCGGCGACGAAATATATGATATTATCGCCTATGGCCAAAAGGAAAACAATAGCTTTGTTCTTTATACTAACACCTCGGGAACCTGGCAAAAGAGCGCCATGTCGTTGGGGCAGTTGTCAGCCTTGACCGGCAGCCCTTCTGCGGTAGAAATTTGCCTGCAAACAGCCAGCAATCTTACACCCGCCGGGGAAGGGGTAATAAACGGCAGAAAAGCGGTAAAATACACTGGCAGCATTAAGGGCGCTACTTTAGCCGCTTTTAACCAGGCCCTGCCGGAAATAACCGAGCAAATTATCAACTGCGGCCTGGAACCCCAGGAGCTGTCTAAGCTTTACCAGAAGGCTGAAGATGTTAAGGTAACCTTCTGGCTTGACCAAAAATCTTTTTTACCTTTACAATATGACTTTGATATGGTAAAGTTTATGCAAAGCCTAGTAGTAATAGCCCAGGAAAAGGGTATAACTCCGGCTGGCGCACAATATGATATTGAGAAAGCTTTTACGACAATAACCTTTACCGGTTACAACAATGTAGACAGTATTGAGGTACCTTCGATAGTTCAAGAAGCAGTTAATATCGGTTCATAACCGAAAAAATAAAGGAGATTCTCACATGAAGAAAAAGATTATGTTACTCTGCCTCGTTGCTCTTCTGTCTTTAGCGGCCTTAGCCGGCTGCGGCAAAGAGGAGGCCCAGGAAGAAGCTACTGCCGGTGAAAACATGATAGCCCAAGCTATTGAAAATACCGAAAAGGTTGCTTCCGGTACCTATGATATGACCATGGATATGGCTATGAGCATAACTGTTGACGGTCAGCAGCAGGACTTAAACATGACCTCCACCGGGAATGTACAGTACATTGCCGAGCCTATGACTATGGCCCTGACCATGAATATGGATATGGGTGAACTTGGCTCCCAAGAAACCCAAGGCTATGGCGAAGTAGTGGACGACGACTTTCTCCTCTATAACTCTGTCGATGTAGACGGTAACACAACCTGGTATAAGCAGAATATGGGTAGCGCCGCGGAAATGCAGCAATACAATGCCGCCAGCAACATGGATATTTATCTCAATTCCATGAAAAACTTCACCGAAGAAGGTGTGGAACAGGTTAACGGCAGCGAAGCCACTAAATTCACCGGCGTAATTAACGGCGACGACTTGCAAGCGGCAATCGACGGCATGGCCGGTTTAAGCGACCAACTGTCCGGCTTGGGACTGGACGAAGATACCTTGTCTAGCTTATATGCCGATGCTGGGGATCTCAACATCTCCCTCTGGATTGACAATAAAAGCGTCCTACCTGTTAAGTATGAAATGGATATGACCCAATTAATGCAAAATATTATGACTAAACTTCTTGAAGGAACTGAAGGTATTGACATGACTTACGAAATCAGCAATATGTTCATGTCCATGACAGTTACAGGTTATGATAATGTAGACAGTATTGATATTCCTGAAGAAGCCCGCAACGCCCAGGATTTAACCGCTCTCACAGAGGATGGCGCTGATGCCGCTACAGAAGGTGAATAAGGCTAACAACTAATAATGTAAACAGGCCCCGGCGTTAAAACCGGGGCCTGTTTTCTAGTTTGTAGAACCTCTAGAGTCTAGACTCTAGAGGTTAAAACTTTTAAGATATGATTATAATAGCGTTAAGACACAATAGCGCAGTTAAAAAGTCCCCCAAATTGGGGGACTTTTTGCTCTATTAATCTGGGCCATGAGCAGCTTAATAAACCGCTCAAAAGCCATTTATTCTTTTATTCATTGACAATAGCCTGGAGCACCGAATTAGCTACCCGGCCCGCGACCTTACTGCCGCTACCGCCATTCTCCACTAAAACAATAAAAGCCAAGGGATAATCAGGGTTGCGAATAAACCCAGCGAACCAGGCGTTAGGTTCAGCGCTACCCCCGACCTCAGCGGTTCCGGATTTAGCGCAAAGGTCCAAACCGGGGTAATTCCCCTCCCCGTAATTATTGACCACATTATTGTGCATCATTTCCTCCAGCTGGTCGGCAGTGTCGCTGGACAGCATTTTCCCCGACCAAAGCTTATAGGGGAAGGAGGCGGGCAGTCCCATGGAAGTTCGCACCTTGGCAATGGTTTGGGGCAACACAGCCCGGCCGCCATTGGCAATAGCCCCCATATAGACCATCATAGTACAGGGATTGAGCAAGTCCTCAAACTGGCCAATACCTGCCCAAGCCAAGCTGGCCTGGTTATCGGTATTGAAGTTAAAACTCCCCTTAGCGGTCTTTATGCCGTTGATGGAGCGGGAATCCGTCAAACCCAGCTTATCCACATATTCAGCCAGCACGTCGCCGCCCAGCTCCAAGGTCAGCTCAGCGTAGGCGCAGTTACAGGAAACTGTCAGGGCTTCGCCGATATCCACCGTACCATGGGGATTAGGGCAGGTTATAGCGTCATTACCTAATTCCTTACGGCCGGTGCAGGTATAGGTCCAAGCAGATAAGTTATTCATTTTATCCAAAGCCGCGGCGGTGGTCACCAGCTTAAAGATAGAACCGGGAACTATGCGGCCGGAATAGAAACGGTTGAGGAATAAGCCGCTGCTGTCATCCTCGCCAACGTCAGGAATGTTATTAGGGTCAAAGTTGGGGGAGCTAACCAGGCAGATGATATCGCCGGTTTTATAATTGTATACTCCCACAGTGCCGCCGCGTCCCCCTAAAGCCTCATTAGCTACGGTACAAACATCAGCGTCCAGAGTCAAATACAAATCCCGTCCCTTGCCGGACATAGAGTAGGTGCCGGTGATAACATTATAACCAGTCAGTTTATCGGCAAAGGCGGATTCCGCCCCGGTTTTAATATTGCCCGCCGGGTCCCCCACCGCATGAATGGTGGCCTTGCGTATACTGGCGCTATCGTTATAGGTCACGCTGCCCCCTTCGTTGCTGAGCAGCATCTCCCCGTCCCGGTCGTAAACAGTGCCACGGCTTAAAACGCCGTCGCTGTAAATATGCTTGTTAGAGGGGAATGATACCCAATCGCCGCCGTCCACCACATAGCGAAAGAGAAAAATAGCTAAACCAATAACCAAAATGGCGGCAAAGACAATACAAATTATAGCCCGTTTTTCCAGTTTTCTCATTTTTCCGCCTTCCCTCCCCTCTGGGATTTATGTTTATTAGGTTTAAACCGTTTTTTACCACCCAACTCCTTTTTGCTGGGCAAACGTATAGCCAAGCTGGCGTTTTGCCTGGTATCCGCAGCCTTTAAAAAGGCCAGCAAACCCCAGGAAACCATCATGCTGGTACCGCCGTTGGAGACAAAGGGAAAGGTCACGCCGGTAAGAGGCAAAATATCTACAGAGCCAAAAACATTTAGCACCGTTTGAAACAGCAGCATAGAGGTGGCGGCGCAAGCGGCGATGGTGTAAAAGGCCGAACGACCCGCCACAATGGAGCGCACCGCGAATATGGCCAGGGTAACAATACAGAGCACCGCCAAAATGGCAATAATCAACCCCCACTCCTCATTGAGAATGCCAAAAACTAAATCCGTATCAGCGGCGGCCACATCCTGGAGCCAACCCTCGCCAGCTCCCACCCCGGCTAAACCGCCATTGGCGGCAGCGGACATGGTGCGAACTTGCTGATAACCTGTGGTGCTGGCATATTCCCAGACATGGCCCCAAGCGGCGAACCGGGAAGCTATGTAGGGCTTAAAGCGCAACACCATCATACCGGCAAAGGCCGCGCCGCCCAGGATTAAGGCCAGCTTGGAAAAATCGCCGCTGCGCATAAAAGATATGATTAAAAAGGTGACAAAAAAGATTGCCGCCGTACCAAAATCCCCCATTAAAGCCAGACAACCCAGACAAAAACCGGAAAAAAGCATAAATACCGTCAGGTTGCCCTTTTGGAAAAGCTCATCTAAGGTGGCGGCGCCGGCGTAAACAAAGGCAATTTTTACCAATTCCGAAGGCTGAACCGAAAGGCCCCCCAAGGAAACCCAATTTTGCGCACCGTATTTAGTAGTGCCGAAAATAATGTTAAATAATAGCAAAAACACGCCTAAGGCCACCATCAGCCAACGTATTTTCTTGGTCCTGTTGAGGTCCTGTAAATACCAGCACAGCACTAGAAATAAGCCAATACCCAGGCAAATGGCGATAAACTGCTTAAACACCAAACCCGGCGCCGCAGTGGCCGTAACCGCCAGGCTGAGAGTGGAAAGGAAAAAGGCGATAGTTTCCATTTCAAAGCCCACCCGGTGGGTGGCCCGAAGGGCCACAAAGTACACCCACATAACCCCGGCCAAGGCCAGGAAACACAGGGGCACTGTGATTGGGCAATCAGCTCCCAAAGCGATAACCAGTTGAAGAGCGGCCAACCCCTGAAAAATCGTCAGGGCAATCAGGGAGGTCCAGGGTGAAACCGGCCGCCCCTCCCGAATGCGGGTGCGTACATTTTCCCGCTTTTCCTGGGCGGTAACAGGGAGCAGCAGGAGTTTTACCCCCCCCAAGCTCAGAGTATCCCCTATTTTAATTGGCGTTGGCTCTGTAACCTCCACGCCGTTAACTTTAGAGCCGCCCTTGGATTTTAAATCATTGTACAGCCACTTGCCCTGGGAATCCCGGACTAAGGTACCATGGCTCCGGGATACGCTGGGGAAATTTACCACCACATCAGCGCTTTTAGCCCGGCCGATGAGGTTTTCCCAGTGGGTTAAAGGTTGGTTGCCGCCGCCGGGAAAGCCTAAATAAGCCCAAATTTCCGAGGGACTTTCCACCTGTAACAGGGAGCGAATGGATTTAACTAAAATAAACACAGCTAAGGCCGCCAGGAGCCAGCGCACCACAGTGGTATAGCCCATACTGAGCAAGGTGTGGTTCTGGAATATTTCCGAAATACGTTCCATATACGGGGCAAATACATTAGACATCAGATCTGACATAATTTTGTCCTCTATGCTAGTATAGTCATAGCTTCATCGCTTAGTCATAGCCTTATGGCTCAATGGGGCTGATGAGAATAGGAGGCCTCCAGTATTTGAGCATAGGCCCAATGGGAGGCAGGAACATCACTGAAGCCAGGGGCCCCGCCCAGCAATTCCGCCGCCGGAATCCGGCCTAATACCCGGTTAATTAAGGTAACCGCCTCAGCCCTGGTAATACTGCGGTTAGGCCGGAAGGTGTTGTCACCATAGCCCTCAACATAACCCTTAGCTGCGCATTTAGCTATGTCCTCCCTCGCCCAGTGGTTAGCCGGCACATCGCTAAAGGTATTGGCCGGGCTGCCGCTGACAGTAAAGAAGCGGGAGAATAAAGCCGCGCACTCCGCGCGGGAAACCTTGGCTTCCGGCCGGAAGGTGCCGTCCTCATAGCCGTAAAAAACCCCCTGGGACTCCATAAAACCAACGGCATTAGCATACCAGGCCCCGGCTTTAACATCAGAGAAGGAATTGGGATATGAGGACTTAGGCCCAAAGAGATATTGGCCCTCAGCGTCAACTAACAAGCGCGCTATAATAGTGGCGAATTCCGCCCGGCTTAAACTGTCGTCAGGGCGGAACTTGCCGCCGTCGCCCTGAATATAACTTTGGTGATAGGCCGTGGCCCCAGCCAATAGAGGCAAGCCCTTACTCCCATATTCCTGGACGTATAAGCTCTTTAACATCGGCTTGTCCACTAAAGTGCCATAGCGGAAGTGAACCTCGCCGGTAATTTGGGGAATCGTGGCGTTTAAGGCTAGTTGGTCCTTAATAATATTGATATCAGTCCATTTAGCGCCGCCGCTTTCGCCATAGCGGTAATCCGCCATACCGATATATAGATCAACGCCAGTATTTTTTACCACATCAGCCCACCAATTAGCCAAGACCTGATAATCCGCGATCTTATAGCCAATAGCCCAGTAGATTTGGGGGCAAATATAATCCAACCAGCCCTCTTTAACCCATTTGCGGGTATCGGCATAGGCGCTGAAGTACGTTTGGTTGCCCTGAGTGGCGGAACCTGTATCAATAGACGATTTATTGGCCCAAATACCCGCGGGACTCACCCCGAAAGCGCGCCCCTGGGCCTTCACTACATTGTAGAGAGCTTGAATCAGCAAATCGTTGTTATTGCGCCGCCAATCGTCCTTATTGCTAAAATTCTTGCCATATTGGCTAAAGGTGGCGTCATCATAGGTACCGCCTGAGCCGGGATAGAAATAATCATCTAAATGAACGCCGTCTACGGCGTAATTAGCAACAATTTCCGATACTCCGTCCACAATGAGTTGGCGCACTTGGGGTATACCGGCGTCAAAATAATACTTGCCATTATATTCATAAACCCATTCCGGGTGTAACTTAGCCGGGTTTGAGCTGGCCAGGGAATTATAATCGCTGGCGCTGGTAGCCACCCGATAAGGGTTGATCCAGGCATGTAACTCCAAACCGCGGTTATGGGCCGCAGTAACCCAATATGTCAAGGGGTCGAAGCCGGAGGCGGGAGCGGTACCCTGTTTGCCTGTCAGGTATTTGCTCCAAGGGTAAATAGCGGAATCATAGAGAGCGTCCGCTGAGGGGCGCACCTGTAAAATTACAGCGGTCATACCCATTTCCTGGCACTGGTCTAAAATATCGTCCGCCTGACTTTTTAAGGCTGAGGGGGAGGTGGTTGCCGCTGCGGGGTAGTCCAAAGCGTAAACGGTGGACACCCAAACGCCCCGAAAGTCCTTGACCGCGGCTTCCGTACCGGATGAGATATATAGAGTAAAAAGTAAACTCAAGATTAAACAAGGTATTATTTTCTTCACAGTTTTTCCTCTCTTTATATTTATTTATTATTTCACCATATTATACCATAGAAGGAGCGGCCCTAACAGAGAAAACCAAGAATTTATACTATATATAAACCAAAATTCCCACTTCTCCCCGGCCCTACACACAAAAGCTTCACAGTTTCGCAACACTGATAAGGCGAGATCCTTAAAACCGGACCAAGTAATCCTTACCTTACTGTCTTGATGTGAGAATCAGCCAAAGTCAAGTTAAAACCCTAACTTATAAGCGCCCCTCCTATTAGCAACCCTCGGTTTTGGCCGCAAATCGCCGTTTATAATGGGAACTATTAGGAGGCGTTCGCTCTATCCAACTGAGCTACAAACTTATATTGAGTTTTGCTGTATCGTTCAAAGCTCGCTTAGGAGGGCAAGTTAAGCTTAAATATCCTGGGGTTAAACCTCCTAAGTACCGTCTTTAAAGCCTTAAATCACCACGACCTCATAGCGCCCCTTTTGGGACCCGGCAACTTTAAACCAAGGTTTACCGCTGCTGACGGATTGCATAACTTCACTTATCCCTTCCCCTCCTGTAAGACGCCCTTTCTTAGGCCCCAACCGGCTTACGGTACGCCCCTATTTTAACGGAACCAGCCCGCAGGGAACACGCCCCCTCTTATGGCGGTAAAACTTTAATTAGCCGGTAAAAGTCACACCCTAAAGGGGAACCCCTATAATAAAAAACCGGCTTCGTGGCAATACACGAAGCCGGTTTATCAGCTATTTTAAATTTTACTAGCGTATATAGGTAACTGGGCCCAACAGCCCTTGAATCGCCATTACACTAGTAGCGGCTGCTCTGCTTATTTTAAAGTTTCCAGCAAAGCGGCAACCTGACGAGAACCCAAGCCCTTGACTTTACGGTTTTCATCAATACCAATTTTATCCATGATTTCCTTGGCTCTAACTTTACCAATACCGGGCATGGATTCGAGTACATATTTAACACGCATACCGCCGACTACATCATCGTCTTTTTTGGCAATGACGTCTTTGAAAGTCATGTTACCGGCTTTCATTTTTTCGCGCAAAGCGGCACGGTCTTTTCTTACTTTTTGAGCTTTTTTAAGAGCTTCCGCTCTCGCTTCGGGGGAAATCTTAGGTACTGCCATAATTATTTCGCTCCTTTTCTGTTTCTGTTTTATTTCAGTGGCTATATTATACACCCTTTTATCACGTTTGGGAATACCTTTTTTAAAAAAAATCGTCCTATACAGCACTTTTGTTGATTCGATATATGTTTAGCTGGTGGTTTATCTGTGACCAAATCATAAAAAAGTTTTTTAAATTCTTTATTTACCAGTAAAATACCCTATTTTTAAATATTTTACTCCCCTAATTAGCAAAAACGGCGTTAATTTTCCTGGTTTATTTTACCTAGCTTTTCTATTTTTTGCAAATGCTCTTTTAATTTACTAAAAGTTTCCTTGCTTATAACGTGCTCAATGCGGCAAGCGTCCTCCGCGGCAACTTGGGGATCCACCCCTAAGCGTATGAGATTTTCGGTGAGAAACACATGGCGCTCATAAACCATTTCCGCTATTTCCCGGCCCGCGTCCGTTAAGGTAATGAAACCTTCCCGGCTCATTTCTATGTGGCCGCTTTCCCGCAGGAGCTTCATGGCATGGCTAACGCTAGGCTTGCTGTAATTAAGCTCATGCACTATATCTATGGAGCGCACTTCGCCCTTGCGCTGGGCAATAATTAAAATAGTTTCCAAATAATCTTCAGCGGATTGTTGTATTTTCATTCATTGTACCCCCTCTGCAATTTACTATAACAAATCTCCTGGTTTTTTTCAATATGCCCGGCAAATATGTTAATCTTATGCTATAATTTAGGCGAGGAGGAAAACTTATGACAGATAATTATAAGGCTGTAGTGGAATATGATATAAAGCGTTTTCTAGCCGGAGACCCCCAAGAAATGGCGGCGCTCGCTGGCCTGAAAATAGAGAATAACCGGATAATAGTCCCTTTATTCAACGAAAAATTTACCTTGGACATTTTAAACGGCGCTATACGCTCCCTTACCAAGCCGGAGCAGGAGCCCACGTCTTACCAGAAAATGTTCATCTTGCATCACCTGCTGGAAACTAAACCTCAAGCCCAGCTAAGCGGGGAATATGTTACAATCCGCAGCATAAAAGATGCTTGGGTTCACGAAAAGGCCTTTGAAAACGCCGGCACTAAGCCGCTGGCCAGAGCTTTTTCCGGCCGCTTGGCGGATTTTATTAAGGTGGCGCGACAGCTGGGGGGCCAAACCGCTGCTGGGGGCGACTACTCCTTTATTCTCCACGCCCTGCCCCTGATACCATTGCAAATTATCTTTTGGGACGGCGAGGAGGATATTCCCGCTGCCGCCAATATCCTCTTTGACAAAAATATAACCGATTTTACCCACCCGGAGGACGTTATCGGCCTGGGAGAAGCCGCGGCGGATTTAATAATAGCCTATGGCGAAAATTTAACCTGATATAATTGGGAGTAAAGCATATCCAAGGTATTCAGCTAAAGATTAAACTCAACACTGGCGGCAACGCCGGGGTTATCGCGGCATAAACTAAGATTGACAACCATGTGTCTTTTAGCTATAATAGATAGGAAAGATAAGGGAGTAGACGGCATCCTGGGGATGTAATGAAGTCAACATACTGGCAAGCGCAAGCTGCCTGGCTTTATTTGAAATGGCGAGACTTATCTGTGGTTAATTTCCACAGATAGGTCTTTTTTTATGCTCTGGGCATAATGCTTAATATCTGTGCATACTGCTTAATAAAGGAGTTAATTATGGGATTTTTGGAGATTTTTTTAATTGGCGTGGGCTTGGCTATGGACGCTTTTGCCGTCGCCATCTGTAAAGGTCTGGCCATGGACAGGATAAAGGTAAAAAACGCCCTGATTATTGGGGCCTACTTTGGCCTCTTCCAGGGGGCCATGCCCATTATCGGCTACCTCCTGGGGGTACAATTTCAGGACAAAATTACCGCTATTGACCACTGGGTAGCCTTTGTGCTTTTGGCCCTGATTGGCGCTAATATGATTAGGGAATCCTTGAGCAAGGAGGAAGTAAAGCCAGACGCCTCTGTAGATTGGAAAACTATGTCAGTCTTAGCCATAGCCACCAGCATAGACGCTTTGGCCATTGGCGTAACCTTCGCTTTTTTGCAGGTAAACATCATAGCTGCCGCCAGCGTAATAGCGGTAGTTACCTTTATTATCTCCCTTTTAGGGGTAAAAATCGGCAATATTTTCGGGGTTAAATATAAAGCCAAAGCCGAGTTTGTGGGCGGCGCTATTCTCATTATCCTGGGGTTGAAAATACTCCTGGAGCATATTGGCATATTATAATGTTTTAAAGATTTAAGGCGTATAGCTGTTTTAAAATTTCCCCAGGAACCTGCTAAGGCCCTCTGACTTAGAATATCTAAGCCAGAGGGCCTTTTCTCTACCTGTTATTTTACTGTTATAGCACTGTTATTTTGCCTTTAAATAACTGCGGCTTTTAAAATTTAGTAATATGCTTGGCCACCAAAGCGGCAACCTTGTAAACAGGGTTTTCCAAACGCTGGCGCGCCCGGCTGATTTCCTGAGGCACATCCAGACCCTGGGGGCAATGGCGGCGGCATTTACCACAGGACACGCAAGCCCCGGCGTTAGTGCGGCTCCGCCGCAGGGTAGTGGTCATAAAATACTCTTTTAAAGCCCGAAACCAACTGTCGGAATAACTGATATTATAGCATCTCAAGCAGTTGGGAATATCCACCCCCTGGGGACAGGGCATACAGTAGGAGCAACCGGTGCAGGTCACCTTGACTGAGGCGGCAATACATTGCTTAACCTCGTCATAAACAGCTAATTCATCGGAGCCAAGACAGTTGGCCGCCGCTACAGAGGCTTCCTTACAGTTTTCTTCCACCTGGGCTAAATCATTCATACCTGACAACACCAAGGTAACATCAGACTCGTTCCACAGCCAGCGCAAACCCCATTGGGCGGGGGTGCGCTGGGGCGTGGCCCCGGCAAAGATCGCCTTAGCGGTTGAGGGTAAATCCTCAGTGAGACGGCCGCCCCGCAAGGGCTCCATAATAAAAACAGGCAAACCCCTTTGGGCAGCGTAATTTAGCCCCTCCCGACCGGCTTGAGAGTATTCGTCCATATAATTAAATTGTATTTGGCAAAAATCCCAGTTATAAGCGTCAATTACTTCCTTAAAGCCCTGGGTACCGCCATGATAGGAAAAGCCTAAGTTCTTAATTATCCCCTGGCTTTTTAAGGATTCCAGCCACTCCTTAATCCCCAGCTCGCAGAGTCTTTCCCAGGATTTTACGTCATTAAGCATATGGAGAAGATAATAATCCAGATAATCCGTGCGCAAGCGGCGCAATTCCTCTTGGAAAATTTTTTTCGCCTCCGCCAGGGTTTTCACTTGGTAATGGGGCAGCTTAGTGGCGATAAAAACCTTGCTTCTGTAACCCTGGGCCAAAAAATTGCCCAAAAGCTCCTCGCTACCCCGGTAAACATAGGCTGTATCAAAATAATTTATGCCCAACTCCAGGCCCCGCAGCATCTCCTCCTCGGCCTTTGCTACGTCGAGCTTGCCGGCTTTTTTCGTATAGCGCAGGCAACCGTAACCTAAAACCGAGAGCTTATCGCCATTGCGCTGATTTATCCTATATTGCATAATATATCCTTTAGTCTCTATCCTTTGGTCTTTAATCAGCTTGTGCCATGGCCTGGGCTAAACGCTGGCGACCCTGGGCAATAGCGGCCTTAGTCCGCTGGGGGGCCGGACCGCCCAGCACGTCCCGGCGCTTAACGCTGTTTTCTATTTTCACAAAGTCGTAAATATCCGCAGCAAAGACCGGCGAAAACTCCCGCCACTCCTCCAGAGTAAGTTCCTTGAGGGCCTTGGCGTTTTTTTCACAATAGAGCACCAGAGCGCCAACTATGGCATGGGCTTCCCGGAAGGGTACCCCCCGGTCAGCCAAATAATCCGCGGCGTCGGTGGCGTTTATAAAGCCGCCTTCCGCGTCGTCCCGCATACGCTCGGCATTTATGCGCATAGTCGCTACCATGGGCTTAAATATTAGCAACGATTTTTTTACCGTATCCACAGCGTCGAACAAAGCCTCTTTGTCCTCCTGCATGTCCTTGTTATAAGCTAGGGGTATGCCCTTCATTACGGTGAGGAGGGCGATTAAATCACCGTAAACCCGGCCGGTTTTCCCCCGCACCAATTCAGCGGCGTCGGGGTTTTTCTTCTGGGGCATAATAGAGGAACCGGTGCTGTAGGCGTCGTCCATAGTAACGAAGGCAAATTCCCCCGAGCTCCAAAGGATTATTTCCTCAGCAAAACGGGAAAGATGCATCATAATCAGGGAGGCCCCGGCCAGGAACTCAATAATAAAGTCCCGGTCAGACACGCCGTCCAAAGAATTTTGGGATAAGGCCCCAAAACCCAACTGCTCCCGCACATAGCCGCGGTCCAGGGGGAACACTGTACCGGCTAAAGCGCCGGAGCCTAACACCATAACGTCTAAACGCTGTTTACTATCCTGTAAACGCCCGATATCCCGTAAAAACATTTCAAAATAGGCCATTAAGTGGTGAGCGTAAGTAATGGGCTGGGCCTTTTGCAAATGGGTGTACCCCGGCATAATTGTTTCCGTATGCTGGTCCGCGATATCCAAGAGGGTGGCCGCGAAATCCTGGAGCAAGTCTAATATAGCGTCAGTCTCATGCTTTAAAAACAGGCGGATATCCAAGGCCACCTGGTCATTGCGGCTTCTGGCGGTATGGAGTTTTTTCCCCACGTCACCAATTTTCGCAATGAGCATGGTTTCCACATTCATGTGGATATCCTCGGCCTTAACGTCAAACTCCCCTTGGCCGTTTCTGATTTCCTCCCGGATTTCCGTCAAGCCCCGGCGAATTTCCGCCGCCTCCTCCCCAGTAATAATCCCCTGCTTGGCCAACATGGCGCTATGGGCCAGGGAACCGGCTATATCCTCCTCAAACAGGCGTTTATCAAAGCTAATAGAGGAATGAAAATCCTCCATTAAACCATCGTTTTCTTTGGCAAATCTGCCGCCCCAAAGCTTCATAATTTATAGTTCCTCCTCAATTTTAAGATCCTTAATCACCGCTTTTTCATCGCAATCGGGAAATTTTGGGCAATCTATACAATCCCGCCACACCTTTTGCGGTAAAGCGTTGTGCTCTACAGCCCTAAACCCGCACTTTATAAAAAAATCCTCCTGATAGGTTAAGGCAAATAACCGGGGTATACCTAAATCCCGGGCCTCGGACTCTAAAATTGACACTATTTGCCGGCCCGCGCCCTGGCGCAGATAGGGTTTACGCACTGCCAGGGAACGCACCTCAGCCAAATCCTCCCAAAGTATGCGCAGAGCGCCAATAGCCACGATTTCCCGGTCCTCGTTTTCACCTACCACATATTCGCGAATATCAGCATAAAGCCCCTGCCGGGGCCGGGCTAACATGAGCCCCTGGTTGGCATAAGCCATTACCAACTGGTAGATATTCTCCACATCGGCAATCCGGGCTTTTCTAAAGTTTATCATTTCAGCTCCTCCGTTTCCTTGAGACATTTTTTAACCGCCGCCTCGGCCTGGAACAGGGCGCAGCCGCCGCTATGCTCCCCGCCCACCAGATGTTCCTGACGCAAACGAGCGAAAAAGGGCGATTCCAAAGCAGCCAATAAGGAAACCTGCTTCAAATTTCTATCGCCATAGGGGGAAAAGGGACAAGCCTCAACCTGACCCTGGGGATTTATGTGGCAAAAGCCCCGCCCCGCCGCTAGGCAGCCGCCCATCTGTTCTTCATCGCCGGGAAAGGAAATAAAGACCATAGCGGGAAATTGGCGACGCAATTCCTCTTGCCGCCCCCTGAGCCCCTGGCGTTCCTCAGCTGTCAGCTCTTGGCTGGCGGTTCCCTGAGAGATAGCTACATATTCAATAAATAATACCGCCCGACACCCCTGTTGCCGCAGTTTTGCCATAAAATCAGCAGAGGTAACCTCGGCAAAATTTTCCCTGGTAACGGTGAGGGAAACGCCAAACAGGATTTTTTTCCCCCGCAACTGGGCGGCAGTGGTTAAGAGCTTTTGGGTAACCCCTGGGCCACGGCGCTCATCGGTCCGCTGGGCCCCGCCCTCCAGGCTGATAATAGGCACTAAATTGCGGTTTTTATCAAACAGGCTCAAGTACGACTGGTCGATTAAGGTGCCATTGGTAAAGATGGGAAATACTACCTCATCCAGATTTGAGGCAGCTTTTATAACGCCGGGGCGCAGCAGAGGCTCGCCGCCGGCCAAGAGCATAATGCCAATGCCCAATTCAGCGCCTTGCCTAAAGATATCAGACCATTGAGCGTCCGTCAAGATATCCGCCTCTTCATCGTCGTTGCACAGGCCGTTAGCTCGGGCGTAACAGCCGCTGCAAAAAAGATTACAGGAGTTGGTTATACTGAGAATCAGGAAGCCGGGAATATGCTTGCCATTTTGGGCATAGCTTTGGCGGCGCTCCCGCATAACCTTCATATTTTCACCGCATTTCAGTAAAAATTTAGTTTCCCGCGGATTTTTTAAGGTGGCTTTTAAAACGTCAGCCACCAGCTTTTCCATAGCTTTGGTGAGGTACTCTTGTAATTTTGCCTCTATTTTCATAAATTCCTCTAACTTTCTTTTACACATCTATTAAACATTATACCAACATTTCCCCGGAAGAACAAGAAAAACCCGTTTAAACATTGCCTTTTTTGCAAAGATATGAGATAATATTATGAAGTATATTTAAAAAACAAAGGTAAAATACCATGAGTAAACGCGGACTTTTTTTGGTTTTTGAAGGCATAGACGGGGCTGGGAAATCCCGGCAAATGGATTATACGGCGGAATGGCTGGTGGCAAAAGGCCGCGCCGTTACTGTAACCAGGGAACCAGGCGGCACCGCCATAGGGGCAAAGATTAGGTCTTTGCTTTTAGACCCCAATAATAAGAACCTAGACCCCCAAACGGAACTATTTCTTTACGCCGCCGACCGGGCCCAGCATATACAGGAAATAATTATGCCTGACCTAAACAGGGGCAACATTGTCCTCTGCGACCGCTTTACCCTTTCCACTGTAGCTTACCAGGGCTATGGCCGGGGACTGGATAAAACCATGATTCAGGAGTTAAATCGCTTGGCCACCCAGGGCTTAGAGCCGGATCTCACCTTAGTTCTGGACCTTGAGCCCCAGCAGGCGCGAGAGAGAATCGCCTGCCACCGTTCTACCGCGCCCGACCGCTTGGAACAGGAGAAGGATAAATTTTTTCACCAGGTGCGCCAGGGTTATCTGGCTGCCGCCCAAAGCGATACAAAGGTGCGGTTAATCAGAGGCGGGGAGGAACCCCAGGCCGTATTCGCGCAAATTCAGCCCATACTGGAGGCCTTACTATGCACGCCGAATTAAACCGGGACTTACAGGAAAACAACATCAGCCACGCCTATATTTTTTACGGCGACCGGGACACTATTTTTCAGGCGGCTTTGGATTTTGCCTTGGCCTTGAACTGCCTCGCTCCCCAAGCTCAGCGCCCCTGCGGCCGTTGCCGTCCCTGTATTTTGGGGCAAAAGGAAAGCTTTAGCGATTTTATGGTTCTGCGGCCCGAAAAAACCAACTATGCGGTTAAACAAATACGGGAGCTGATAAAAAACGTGCAATTTACAGCCCAGGAAGGGCGCTATCGCGTTTTTCTGCTCCAGGATATAGATAAGCTTAACGATGTAAGCGCCAACGCCCTGTTAAAAACCTTGGAGGAACCGGCGGCCAACACAGTGTTTTTGCTGCTGTCGGATAATGCCGACAAAACCCTGGCTACCATTGAAAGCCGCTGCCGGATTATTCGCTGGCAGAGGGTGGAGCAATGCTCCACCGACCAGTTGGACGCTGCCTATGAGCTGCTTACCACCTTACCGGGGAGCAGCCGGGAATATATTTTCCAACTGAGCCAAAACTATAGTAACGAAAAGGACAAAGCTAAGGCCAGGGAAAAACTCCGGGCTTTGGTGCAAGGTATAACTGAAATCTTGAGCCGCAACTATGGCAATAGGCGCTCCCCAGGGGAGGAATCGGCCTATTTATTAAATAATCAACAATTTGGGGATGATGTTCTGCTGGAACTCTGGACCAGGGCTAACCAAGCCCTAGAGTATCTGGAATATCAGGTAACAACCCCGCTCATAGCTGAAAACCTGTTTTTAGCTATGCAAGAAAAACCCCAGGTTCCCACCGGGAACCGAGAAAGAAGAGGTTAGCATGGAAACTATTGTAGGAGTTCGCTTTAAACAAGCGGGCAAAATCTATTATTTTAATCCTGGCCAACTGGATATAAAGTTAAAGGATAACGTCATTGTGGAAACAGCCAGGGGCTTAGAATTTGGTCAGGTGGTCATTGGACCGAGAGAGGTCAGCGAGGCTGAATTGGTGCAGCCCTTAAAAGACGTGATTCGCAAGGCCAGCCCCGAGGATGAGGTTCTCAACGAGGAAAACAAGGACAAGGAAAAAGAAGCCTTCCAAATTTGCCTGGAAAAAATTCGGGCCAATAATTTGGAAATGAAGCTAATTGATGTGGAATACACCTTTGACGCCGGCAAAATAATTTTCTATTTTACCGCCGACGGCCGGGTGGACTTTCGGGAACTGGTTAAGGATTTAGCCAGCGTATTCCGGACCCGCATAGAATTACGGCAAATAGGCGTAAGGGACGAGGCTAAAATGCTAGGCGGTATAGCCGCCTGCGGCAGAGTTCTCTGCTGCCATAGCGTGCTTGACGAATTTCACCCCGTCTCCATTAAAATGGCTAAGCACCAAAATCTCTCCCTTAACCCTGTAAAAATTTCCGGTATTTGCGGACGTCTGATGTGCTGTTTGAAGTACGAAAATGACGACGAGGTAGTGCCGCCCACGAAAAAAGGCGAGGATGACGTCCCTGTGGAAGAAATACTCGCCGACGAGCTGGGCATAACAACGGAGGAATAACGCCAGCCTGTGGAAGGAGAATAGCAATATGCTGGAACTCGCCCTGTTAGAATTAGAAGAAAAGGTTAAATCAATGGCTGATGAGTTGGCCACAATCAGAAAATATGTGGTGCGCTTAGAGGAGGATAACCGGTCCCTCCAGGCCATAGTGCATAAAAAGAATACCGCCATTTCCGGCAAGGCCAACTTGCAGGCCCTGTTTGACGCTGGGTTCCATGTTTGCCCCAGCCACTATGGGGAACAGCGGGAGGAGGACTGCCTCTTTTGCGTGTCCTTTATGGAAAAGCAGCAACTGGAGGAAGACGCTCCAACTACCATGATTGACGAGGGGGAAGATGACCCTCAATAAAAACAAGCTGCGGCGGGATGATTTATTGTGGGGCAATTACCAACTGTACCAAGACCCCCAGGGCTTTTGTTTTTCCCTGGACGCGGTGCTATTGGCCTGTTTTTGCCCGGTTTATCCCCAGGCGAAAATTTTGGACGCGGCCACGGGAAACGGCGTGTTACCGCTCTTGCTTTTAGCTAGGGAGCCGGAGTTAAAGATAACAGGCATAGAGCTGCACCGGGAAACCGCGAAGCTGGCAGCCTTTAATATGGCGGTAAATAAGGCGGCAATAACTATCCGCCAGGGGGACATGATGAATGCCGCCGCCCTCTTTCCCCGCCAAACCTTTGACCGGATTATTGCCAACCCGCCTTACTTTAAAAAAGGCAGCGCGCGGCTGGGGAAAAACCCGGCCAAAAACCTAGCCAAGGTGGAATTAGCCTGGAATACGCCGGAGTTTTTTCACCAATGCGGTAAAATATTGCAGCCTGAGGGCGTCATAGCCACCTCCTACCCCAGTTGCCGCCATGACGAGGTGGAGGACGCGGCTTTACAGGCTGGTTTTCAGGAAACCCACCGGGCCTGGCTCAAGACCGCCCCCAACAGCGAGCCCTATTTAGTGTTGAGCCTTTGGCGGCAAGAACACCAGGCTAACGCCATCTGGGAGGACGTTATGCTCATTTGCCAGAGCGACGGCAGCCCCAGCCCAACAGTACAAGCTATATTAAAGGAGAAAACATGGAGGTATTAGAACCAGGGCTTTATCTGGTAGCCACTCCCATTGGCAATCTAGGGGATATGACCATTAGAGGTATCGAAATATTAAAGAGCGTGGATTTAATTGGCGCGGAAGATACCAGGCATAGCCGGATTTTACTGGAACATTATCAGATAAAAACCGCCATGGTTAGCTATCATCAACATAATAGCGTTAAACGCCGGGAGGAGCTTCTGTCCTTAATGCGCCAGGGTAAAACCGTGGCCTTGATTAGCGACGCCGGCACCCCCGGTATTTCCGACCCGGGAGAGGATTTAGTGCAAGCCGCCGCCGCCGAGGGCATAGCCGTACACCCCATACCAGGGGGTAACGCGGTTTTATCCGCCCTCACCGCTTCCGCCTTGCCTTGCCGCCATTTTACCTTTGAAGGCTTTTTACCTAAGCAGAAAAAAGAGCGGCGGGAAAGGCTGGCAGTTTTGGAGCAGTCCACCGCCACCCTGGTACTCTACATTTCCCCCCACAGCCTCAAGGAAGATGTGCAAGACCTTTACGAGGCCTTAGGGGACAGGCCCGCCACCCTCTGCCGGGAGCTAACTAAAATGCACGAGAGTTATTATCGAATGCCCCTTGGGGCTATGAAGGAAATGCTAGAAAATAAGACGCTCAAGGGAGAAATGGTTTTAGTTATCGCCGGAGCCCAGCCTGGAGCGGCCTCAAACCCACCGGCTGAAGATGATTTAAGGCAGGAGGTTCGCAACCTGTTGGCTCAGGGTGTAAAATCTAAAACCGCGGCCCAAATTATCGCGGAAAAATATGGGATGAAGAAAAACGAAATTTATCCCTTAACCTTGGATAAATAACTTACAGAAACCCCGGATAAATAAGCCATAAAATAAGGAGAAACAGACAATGTCAAAACCAACTTATTATATTACCACGCCGATTTATTACCCCAGCGCCACCCTGCATATTGGCCACTGTTACACCACCGTGGCCGCGGATACCATGACCCGCTACAAAAAGATGCGGGGCTATGACGCTTACTTTCTCACCGGCTCCGACGAGCATGGCCAAAAAATTGAAAGAAGCGCCGCCGCCGCCCAGATGGAGCCCATTAAATATGTGGATAAAATAATAGCGACCTTTAAGGAATTATGGCGTAAATTTGATATAGATTACAGCGACTTTATCCGCACCACGGAGCCACGCCACGAGGAAGTGGTGACAGCGATATTTAAAAAGCTACAGGACCAGGGAGACATTTATCTAGGCTCCTACGAGGGGCATTACTGCGTTTCCTGCGAAGCCTTCTTTACCGAATCCCAAATTAAGGAAAGCGAGGGCAAATGCCCGGATTGCGGCGGCGAATTGGACTTAGTAAAGGAAGAAAGCTACTTCTTTAAAATGGATAAATATGCTGACCGCCTTTTAGAGTACATTGACGCTAATCCCGAATTTATCCAGCCCCTATCCCGCCGTAATGAGATGATTAACTTTATTAAACAGGGTCTGGAGGATTTAAGCATCTCCCGCACCACCTTTTCCTGGGGCATTCCCGTGCCGGGCGACCCCAAACACGTAATCTATGTCTGGCTGGACGCCTTAACCAACTATATTTCCGCCCTGGGTTATACCAAGGGGGACCAGCGGTTTGAAAAATATTGGCCCGCTGACGTACACCTGGTAGGCAAGGACATAGTGCGCTTTCATACCATTATTTGGCCTATTATGCTAATGGCCTTAGATTTACCTTTGCCCAAAAAGGTCTTTGCCCACGGCTGGATTCTGGTGGATGAGGGCAAAATGTCCAAAAGCAAGGGCAACGTGGTGGACCCCATGATTCTGGCGGATAAATACAGCCCCGATTCCTTACGCTATTTCCTCCTGCGGGAGTTTACCTTTGGCAGCGACGGTAATTATTCCGAGGAAATACTCATTAACCGTATTAACGTGGATTTAGCCAACGATTTCGGCAATTTGCTGAGCCGCACCACAGCCATGTTGGAAAAATTCCAAAACGGGCAAATCCTGCCCCCCCAGGCAGCCACCGAGTATGACGCTGAGCTGTTAGAGCTCTTTAAAACCGTACCCCAGGAAATGGCCGCCCACATGGAAAAGCTGGAATTTCACAATGCTTTAGCGGCGATTTGGCAAATCGTCGCCAAGGCCAATAAATATATTGACGAGGCGGCGCCTTGGGCCTTAAACAAAAACGGGGAAACCGATAAATTAGCCACGGTTCTCTATAATATGGCCGAAGCACTGCGCTTCTCCACCATTATGCTGGCGCCCTTTATGCCCAATACCCCGGCAAAAGTCTGGGCGCAGTTGGGACTAACCCAGAATAGCGAGATACATACTTGGGATAGCTTAACCTATGGTCAGATACCCCAGGGGGTCACAGTTAACAGAGGGGAACCGATTTTCCCCCGCTTAGAGGTAACTAAAGAGGACGAAGCAGCGAAAAAGGCCGCGGCGGCAGAGGCTAAAGCCGCTAAAAAAACCCAAAAAGAGGCGGCCAGAAAAGCTCAAAAGGCCAAGGAGGACGGCCCCAAGGCGGAAATTACCATTGAGGATTTCGCCAAGGTGGATTTGCGGGTGGCCACTGTCTTGGCAGCGGAAAAGGTAGCTGATACCGATAAGCTCCTGAAGCTGCAAATTCAAATAGGCGAGGAAAAACGCCAGCTAGTGGCTGGCGTGGCCCAGCACTACAGCCCCGATGAGCTGGTAGGGAAAAATATTATTGTGGTAGCCAACCTTAAAGCCGCTAAGCTGCGGGGCATAGAAAGCCAAGGCATGATTTTGGCGGCCTCGGATCAAGACGGTTTACAGGTACTCACCGTTGATAAAGTTAAAAGCGGAGGCCGGGTAAAATAATGCTTTACGACACACACTGCCACATCAACGACTCAGCCTTTGCTCAGGACAGGCAAGAGGTAATAGCGGCGGCTCGGGAAAACGGCGTCACAGAGATGAATGTCGTCGGCTGCGATTGGGAATCCTCCTTAGCTGCTCTGGAAATAGCCCAAAGGGAAAAGGGCATATATGCTGTAGTGGGAGTTCACCCCAATGATTCCCAAACTTACTGCGATGAGTTGGAGGCTGACCTCTACCAATGGGCCCAGGCGGATGAGGTAGTGGCAATCGGGGAAATAGGCTTGGATTACCATTACGATGATACCGATAAGGAGGTTCAGGCCCTGGTATTCCGCCGCCAGCTAAGGGTTGCCCAGGCCGTGGATTTACCCATTGTCATCCACAGCCGAGACGCCATGGCGGACACCCTAAAAATCTTAAAAGAGGAAAGGCAGCCCGGGGCTTACAGAGGGGTTTTTCACTGTTATTCCGGCAGCTATGAGGACGCTTTAACCTGCCTGAAATTAGGCTTTTATCTGGGAGTGGACGGGCCTTTAACCTATCCTAATTCCCGAAAGCTGCCCCAGATTGTGGCCAAGATTCCCCTGGAACGGTTGGTTATAGAGACGGATTGCCCCTACCTCACACCCCAGCAGCATAGGGGCCAACGCAATGAACCGGCTTACCTTCGCTATGTGGCGGAAAAAGTAGCTGAGCTGCGGGGCTTGACCTTTGAGGAGGCGGCCCAAATTACCACGGCCAACGCCCGCCGGCTCTTCCATAATAAATAAACTGCTTTAAGAATATAATTAAGAGCATTTATAGTAATGACAAGCGATGAGGATAACACAGATTTATTAAAGAAAGGAATTTTTATGTTTAAGTTTGGTAAAACGG
>DXZC01000060.1 GCA_019415505.1 Peptococcaceae bacterium
GTTAGATAGTGGCGATTGGGACGTATTCAACGGACCCATCAACGACCAGGAAGGCAACGAAAAGGTTGCTGAAGGTAAAGCCATGACTGACGAGGAAATGTTGAGCTTTGATTGGTTTGTGGAAGGCGTTAAGGGTTCCATAGAAAACTAATTCATAGACTAAATTAATAAATTAATTGGCATTGAACCGCCCTATTCCTCTGGAATCCACGGGATTTCAGAGGGATACTTGGGCGGACAATTCCGTTTTGTTTAGGTTGTATAGTTTTGTTACAGTGGTTTTATGCCGCATTTTAAAATATTAAATTGATGTCAGCTCAGGCTGACAATTTTGTTTTTCTCGGATTTAACTATAGTTTTAGCAGTAATTGGAGATAAAATGGACGAACGCGCTTACATTGAACTAAAGGGTATTACGAAAACCTTCGGTAGTGTTGTAGCCAACCATAATGTGGATTTTTCTGTGCGTAAGGGGGAAATTCACGCTTTATTGGGTGAGAATGGCTCGGGTAAAAGCACGCTGGTAAATATGTTGTCCGGTATTTATGTACCTGACAGTGGCTTTATCTATATTGACGGTAAGGAAGTGCGCTTTGATTCGCCTAACGCCGCTATCGCTGCGGGCATAGGCATGGTTCACCAACATTTTAAACTGGTGGACGCTATGACAGCAAAAGAAAATATTGCTGCCGGTCAAAAACGCGGCTTGACCTTTAAGGGTAAAAAGCTAGCGACAGAGCTTTATAATATTGCCAGAAAGTACGGATTAGTAATTAATCCGGATAAATATATTGATGAAATGTCAGTGAGCGAACAGCAGAACGTTGAAATTATGAAGATGCTGTATCGTGGCGCTGACGTACTTATTTTGGACGAGCCTACCGCCGTTTTAACCCCACAGGAGATAGAACGGTTCTTTGATATACTCCGCAAAATGCGGGAAGAAGGCTGCGCCATAATTATTATTACTCACAAGATGAACGAGGTTATGGAAATTAGCGATAGGGTAACGGTACTGAGAAAGGGCGAAAGTATTGCCACTGTAAATACAGCGGAGGTTGAGCCCAAGGCTTTAACCGATATGATGGTGGGGTATGCCATTGACCTATCTATTAAGCGTGATATCATGCCTCTGGTGGATAAAAAGCCCCTTTTAGAAGTGGAACACCTAACTATCAATGGGGAAAGAGGAGCTAAAGTAATTGACGATATGAGCTTCCGCCTCTTTTCCGGCGAGGTTTTGGGGGTGGCAGGTATCGCCGCTAGCGGCCAAAAGGAACTTTGTGAAGCTGTTGTGGGACTTTACGAAGTTGATAGCGGCAGTATAAAAATGGAGGGTGACGAATTAGTTGGTATGTCACCCATTGAAATTTTAAAAAAGGGCGTAAGCATGAGCTTTGTGCCAGAGGACCGTCTGGGTATGGGGCTTGTAGGAGCCTTGGATATTGTGGATAACGTTATCCTTAAATCCTACCGCTTGGACAAGGGCTTATTGGTGGATAGAAAAAAGGGAGAGGCCTTGGCCCAGGAGATTATTGACACCTTTGACGTCAGCACACCCTCCATACATCATCAAATTAAAAAGTTGTCTGGCGGTAATATTCAGAAGGTTTTGCTAGGCCGGGAAATTAAATCCGACCCTAATGTGTTAATTACCGCCTACCCGGCCCGTGGTTTGGACATAGGCGCTGCTTATAACATTTATAATGTGATTAATGAGGAGCGTAAACGTGGCGTGGGAGTGCTTTATATTGGCGAGGATTTAGATGTACTGATTGAGCTTTGCGACCGCATTATGGTTATGAGTCACGGTAAAATTATGAAGATCGTAGATGCTAGAGAGGTAACCAAGGAAACTCTGGGCCTCTTGATGTTAGGCCAGGACGCTGAAGCAAAGGAGGCTGAATATGTTTAAAATTGTCAAAAAAACAGAGGTTTCCTCCTTAAAAGCTGTTGAACAAAGTCTTTTTGCCGTGGTTTGCGCCCTATTGGCTACTGCCATAATTATTCTTATTATGGGCTATAACCCCCTGGAAATGTATGGGGCTATGATTAAAGGCTCCCTGATGAGCGCCTACCGTTTCCAAGAAACTATTCATAAAGCCGTACCTTTAGTGGTGATTTCTTTGGGCATTGCCATTGCTTTTAAAATGAAGTTCTGGAATATTGGCGCTGAAGGCCAATTCTATATGGGGGCTTTTGCAGCCACTTATTTTGCCCTGAACTTCGCCTTTTTGCCTAAACCTATTTTGCTACTGCTTATGGCTTTGGCAGCTTTGGTTTCCGGCGCTATCTGGTGTTTTATACCCGGTATACTAAAAGCTAAGTTGGGTACTAATGAAACCTTGGTTACCTTGATGATGAACTATATAGCTATTAAGTGGATAACTTATTTGCAATATGGCCCCTGGAAGGATCCCAATTCAACCGGTTTCCCCCGCATAGCCTTATTTGATGACGCCGCGGTGTTACCTAAGCTCTTTGGTGTACATATCGGTTGGGTTATCGCTTTAATTTTAGCTGTGTTAGTTTTTATTTTTCTCAAAAAAACCAAGCTTGGCTATGAGATAACAGTGGTGGGGGAAAATGTTTCCACCGCCAAATATGCGGGTATGAATGTTACTAAAATACTACTTATCGCCGTATCCCTTTCTGGCGCTATCTGCGGTTTAGCCGGTATGATGCAGGCGTCTGCCATTGAGCGCACTCTGACTTACCAGATGTCCGGTGGCATTGGCTTTACGGCTATTATTACCTGCTGGCTGGCTAAGCTCAACCCTATTGCCGTGGTTTTTGTCTCCTTTTTCTTTGCAGTTTTAATACAGGGGGGCAATTATATTCAGGTAGCAATGTCAATTCCCGCCGCTATTGCCGAGGTATTACAAGGCATAATTCTTTTCTTTGTTTTAGGTTCGGAGTTTTTTACCCGTTATAAAATTGTGCGGGTGAAGAAGTCTCCCCAAAAGGCAGAGGGGGTGGCGGAATAATGGATACTTTAGCTATAGCTCTCTTTCTGCAACTAGCTGTGCAAATGGGTACGCCGATACTTTACGGTACATTAGGCGGTATTTTAGGTGAAAAAGCCGGGAATTTAAATCTTGGCGTAGAAGGTATGATGCTGCTCGGCGCTATTATAGGCTTTATTACAGCAGTAAACAACGGTAACCCTGTGGTGGCAGTTTTAGCCGCCGGTTGCGCCGGTATGTTTGGGGCCTTAATTTACGCTGTTATTACAGTTAGCCTGCGGGGAAATCAGACCGTAACCGGTCTTGCCCTAACTATCTTTGGGGGCGGCGTGGCTGGTTTCCTCGGTAAGGGGTTGGCCAGCGTGGCTTTACCAGCATCGGTAATTAACGCCTTTTCCACTATTACCATACCGATTTTGGTGGATATTCCCATTATTGGTAAGGCTCTATTTCAACAAAATCTATTTGTCATGGCTGCGCCAGTAATAGCTATCCTCATGGCTATATACTTTAAGAAAACTAATATTGGTCTTAACCACCGCATGGTCGGGGAAAATCCTGCCGCTGCCGACGCTTCGGGTATTGCGGTAAACCGCTATAAATATGTGGCTTTGGCTCTGGGCGGTTTCCTGTGCGGTTTAGGCGGGGCTTACTTATCTTTGGCCTTTGTGCCCCGTTGGCAGGACGGTATAACCGCCGGTTTAGGCTGGATAGCTGTAGCCTTGGTTATATTTTCCACTTGGCGGCCGTTGCGGGCTATTTTCGGCGCCTACCTCTTTGGCCTATTAAGAGCTTTGGTTTTTAAAATCCAAGGTGTTAAATTTACCATATTCGGTTTGCAACTTAGCGTGGCCTCTAATATTTTGGATATGTTGCCCTATGTTATGACCATTATCGTCTTAGTGATTATTACCTTTGGTCATAACCGCAGTAGCCAGCCGCCTAAGGGGCTTAATGAACCTTATTTCCGGGAGGACAGGTAAGTCAGTAAGCTCATTTCGTGTGTGGTTTTAGCGCCTAGAGAAGGAGTGTCCATATGAGTGACCTGACAGAGTTACCCAATATAGGTAAAGCTGTTGCCCAGCAATTAGAGTCAGTAGGTATTAAGACCGCCGCCGACCTAAAAGAGGCTGGTAGTAAGGAGGCTTGGCTGCGAATTTTAGAGATTGACGCTTCAGCTTGTATTAACCGTCTTTACGCCTTGGAGGGAGCCATAAGGGGCGTCAAGAAAAGTCAGCTTAGCCCAGAGTGTAAGGCTGATTTGCGGGATTTTTACAATAAGATGAAGAAAGCCTAAGCCGACGACTAGAAGGCATTCAGTTGAAAGGTCCTATCCCTAGTTATGAGTTATACTCCGTTGATATGCCACGTTTTAACTTTTTATTGAGTCTAAATAAGCGAGTACAGGCATAATAAGCTTACCAACAAGTAGTGTTGGCGGTTAAATTGGCTAAGTAGCTATACTTTTAAATGATTATAAAAAGGAACGTAACCAAGGTGTAAGGTTACGTTCCTTTTTTATTATTAAATTAGCTTATGGTTTATTTTTCCGCAGCGTAAGCCTTTTTTAAGGCGGCAGCCATATTTTCCAGTTCCGTGGGAATGTCTATCTTTTGGGGGCATTTATCCAGACAGTTGCCACAGGCTGTACAGTTACTTTCCCGGCTGGAGCGTTTAGTTGCTTCATAATCGGATATAAAGGAAAAATTAGAGGACCCTAAGAGATAATTATTGTATATTTTGAACATTTCCGCAATGTCCACACCCTGACTGCAATCACTGCAATAGCGGCAACCGGTGCAGGGAATGGTCTTGTTTTTCCTATAAATTTCCACTGCTTTGTCAAGCGCCTCTGTTTCAGATAAGTCCAGGGGTTTAAAGTTGTTAACTGTGCTTATATTGTCCTGGAGCTGCTCCATGGAGGACATACCGCTTAAAACCGTTAAGACATTGGGCAGTTGAGCGGCATAACGTATTGCCCAAGAGGCAATAGAATTATTCGGGTTGACTTTGTGTAAAACTTCTACAGCATCTGGCGTAAGGCTTGCTAAGGCTCCTCCCCGCACCGGCTCCATGACGATGCAGGGCAGATTATGCTCCTTTAATATTTCGTATTGGCTTTTAGCATCCTGAAAATCCCAGTCCACATAGTTAAGTTGAATTTGGGCAAATTCCCAGTCATAGGATTTTACTATTTTGGACAGTAAATCCGGTGTATCATGAAAGGAAAAGCCCAGGTGTTTAATTAGGCCCTCTTCCTTTTTGCGAGCTAAATATTGATAAACCTTTAGTTTTTCCGTTATCGCTAAATAGGGGGCGTTGAGGTTGTGGCAGAGATAAAAGTCAAAATAGTCCGTTTGCAAACGCTGTAACTGCTCCTCAAAGATGCGGGCTATTCCAGCGCTGTCCTTACCTAACCACATGGGCATTTTTGTGGCTAAGTAATAGGAATCCCTTTTGTAACTCTGTAAAGCTTGACCTAAAAACGGCTCAGATTGTCCGTCATGGTACATATAAGCTGTATCAATATAGTTTACACCCTCGTTCAAGGCGTAAGCCAACATTTTTTCCGCCTCTTCTCGGTCAATTTCACTGCTATCCGGCGAGACAGTGGGGAAGCGCATGGTGCCAAAGCCCAATAGTGATACATTTTTGTCCTTAAATTTGCGTGTTTCCATAAGTTCACTCTCCAATTTCCAGAATTATGGGGCAATGGTCCGAACCCATTACCTCGTTTAATATATCAGCATTAATTAAGCGCTCTTTAAGAGCTGGGTCGGCAAAAAAATAGTCTAAACGCCAGCCGGCGTTGGTCGCTCTGGCACGATAGCGGTAGCTCCACCAGCTATATTTTATTTCCTCTGGTTTAAAGTAGCGAAAGGTATCTATAAACCCATGTTCTAAAAGCTTGGTTATCCACTCCCGTTCCACAGTTAAAAAACCGGAGATTTGGGCGTTTTCTTTGGGACGTTTTAAATCTATGGGCTGGTGCGCGGTATTTACATCGCCGCAGATTATAATCTTCTTGCCCTTTTGGCTGTTAAAAAAATCCAATACTGCCGCGTAAAATTCCAGCTTGTAGTTAAGGCGTTCCTCCGAAGCCCCACCATTGGGGAAGTAGCAGTTAAAGAGCATAAAGGTATCGTAATAAGCGATGATTATGCGTCCCTCCCGGTCAAATTTTTCAATGCCAATGCCATATTCTATTTTGTTGGGACGTTTTCGGCACAATAAGCCTACGCCGCTATAGCCCTTGCGCTCGGCGGCAGCAAAATAGCTATGGTATCCCGGTATGTTTTTAATTGTCTCCGGCACTTGTTCTGGTTGACATTTTGTTTCCTGAATTGCTAAAATATCCGGCTGTTCCTTTAAGAGCCACTCCTTAAAGCCTTTCTTCTCTATGGCTCTGAGACCGTTAACATTCCAGGATATTAACTTAAGTGTTTTCATAAGAACCTCCGTTTGCCCATATTTTAACATATAATTTTTATTTTTAATAGCTATTTTCTTGTTTCCGGCGCCAAAATCTGCTATAATTTATTTTGGTTTCACAGTGGCATAATATTGATCCTTATTAAGGAGGGCAATTATGAATGAACAAGAGACCCGCATTGTAACAGGAAGTATCACTTTGGAGCTCCACGGTTATTTAGCTAGCTTAAAAGTTAATCTGCCTGAGGCGGAAGATATTGAAACTGGCGAATATTCACTGGGAAAGGCTATGCTGGAAGCAGGTATACCTGGTTCCGCTGTGGCAAAGGCTATAGTTAACGAGAGTCTTGTATCTATGGCCCATAAAATAAAAGTAGGGGATAAAATTGTACTCTATCCCTTTACCGTCAATTAATTAGAGGAAATTAAAACAATGACAAAAGTAGAGGTATTACAAACTAAAGCTAAACAAATAAGAAAAAATATTATTGAAATGCTGGGCCACGCTAAAAGTGGGCACCCCGGCGGCTCGTTGGACTTAGCGGAAATTATGGCAGTCCTGTATTTTGCGGAAATGAAGTATGATTTTTCGCAGCCCCAGTGGGCGGAAAGAGACTATTTTATTTTGTCCAAGGGCCATGCGGCGCCGGCTCTTTATGGGGTATTAGCTGAAGGCGGCATTATTTCCCCGGCTGAATTGTTGACTTTAAGACAACTGGGCAGCCGTTTACAGGGGCATCCTGATAAGAAAAAATTACCCGGAGTGGAAGCCTCCACCGGTTCTTTGGGACAAGGCTTCGCCATTGCCAGCGGTGTTGCCCTAGGTTTAAAAGCGGATAAAAAGCCTAATCGGGTTTACGCTGTATTGGGCGACGGAGAATTAAACGAGGGCATAATATGGGAAGCGGCTATGTCTGCCGCCCATTATAAACTCGATAATTTAGTGGCCATTATAGATAATAATGGCCTGCAAATTGACGGCAAGAACGAGGATGTAATGTCGTTAGGCGATATTGCCGCTAAATTCCAGGCTTTTGGTTTTGCGGTGTTTAATGTGGATGGCCATGATATTGAATCTCTGCTTCAGGTTTTCCAGCAAGCTAGGGAAATTAAAGGGCAACCAGTAGCCATTATTGCCAAAACAGTAAAGGGTAAAGGCATATCTTTTATGGAAAATCAGGTTGGTTGGCATGGTACGCCGCTGAAGGATGAAGATTTTGCTAAAGCCAAAGCTGAGTTGGAGGGCTAAAAATGGAAAAAATCGCAACCAGAGAAGCCTATGGCCAGGCACTTGCCGCCTTGGGTCAGAGCAATAAAGATATAGTAGTTTTAGATGCTGATTTATCTAAATCAACTAAAACCAGTACCTTTGCCAAAGCATTTCCAGAGAGATTTTTTGATATGGGCATTGCCGAGGGCAATATGGCGGCTACTGCCGCAGGCTTGAGTCTGACTGGTAAGACGGTATTTTTTAGCAGTTTTGCCGTCTTTGCTACTGGTAGAGCTTTTGAAATTATTCGTAATAGTATTTGTTACCCCAGCTTGAATGTGAAGATTGCGGCTACCCATGCCGGCGTCACTGTGGGAGAGGACGGCGGTTCCCACCAGAGTGTGGAGGATATAGCCATTATGCGGGCTTTACCCAATATGGAAGTTTTTGTTCCCGCTGACGGTGTGGAGACTGGAAAAATTGTGGAATACATGGCAAATTCACAGGGACCGCAATATTTGCGTTTGGGCCGTTCCGGTCAGCCAGTGTTGTTCGACAATGATTATAAATTCCAACCAGGCAAGGCCACGGTTTTACGAGATGGCAAAGATGTGGCCATTATAGCTTGCGGTCTTATGGTTTCTGCGGCTCTTGACGCTGCTGAGAGTCTATCCCAGGAGGGGATTGAGGCTGCTGTGATTAATATGTCCTCCATTAAGCCGCTGGATAGAGGTATTATTGAAAAATATGCCCAAAAATGCGGCGCTCTAGTTACAGCTGAGGAGCATAGCGTCATTGGCGGTTTAGGTAGCGCTGTGGCGGAAGCCGTGGTTGCCTCCGCTCCTTGTCCTATGGCCTTTGTGGGAGTGGAGGATCGCTTTGGTCAGAGTGGTAAACCAGCTGATTTGCTTCAAGAGTATGGTCTCACTGCCAATCATATTAAAGATAAAGTTTTAGGACTATTAAAGAAGTAATAAATTTGACCTCGCTATTTAGGGGGCGTCATAATAAATAATACTAAAAAGCACAAAGGTAAACTTTGTGCTTTTGTTTAAATTTTAACATGGGGAGATAACATGGGCAGAGGCGTAGTAGAAAGTTTGGACCTGTTTGGCCAGGGCATAATAAAAGATGCGGGTAAATGCATTTTCGTGGAAAATGCTTTACCTGGGGAGGATGTTTCTTATCAGATAACCAAAGAGCGAAAGAACTACTCGCAAGGAATAGCTGTAAAAATTCATGATGTATCGTCTGATAGAGTAGAACCGCCGTGCCCCTATTATTGGCAGTGCGGCGGATGCTGCTTTCAACATTCGGCCTATGAATTAGAAGCTACGGCCAAAGAAAACCATCTAACCAACGCTTTAAGGCGTTTAGGGGGGTTAGATATTGACGGTGTTTTTCACCATATAGATAGACGCAGTAAGTCCTATAATTATCGCAATAAAGTAACTTGGCATATTCATAACAATGAGATAGGCTTTTACCGCCGCAATACGCGAGATTTTTTACCAATTAAAAAGTGTTTGCTGTTAGAAGCGCCTTTGCAAAATGCTACAGACGCTTTGCGGGATAACGACCTTCGGGGCATAAAAGAAGTTTCTCTCCGTTGTAACGAGGCAGGAAAGATAATTATGTCTATCCAGGGTGACAAAAGAGCGGTGCGGAGGCTGGCACAAGAAATTACCCTGCCGGATTTAGTTGGCATAAGTACGGGTGAGGCAATTTATGGCGCCAAGTATCTAGAAATGTCTTTAGGTAAAAATAAGTACCTTCTGCCCGCTGGAGGTTTTTTTCAGGTCAATACCGCTGCTGCCAATCGTCTATTGGAACAGGCGCATATGTTGTTGGTTTACCTATTGAGTGGCGGGAATCGCGGTATGCTGCTGGATTTATATTGCGGAGTTGGGGCTGTGGGTCTGTATATGGGAGACTTATTTGCCGCCGTTAGGGGAATAGAGTCGTGTGATGAATCTGTGCTGGCGGCAAAAGAAAACGCCGCTATAAATAATGTTGACGCCAAATTTTTAACCGCTAAGACGGAAAACGCCCTATCTGAGGCCGTAAATAACTGGGGCCAGCCGCAGGTAGTTATCGTGGATCCTCCCCGGAACGGGCTACATAAAAATACAGTTTACACCTTGCTTGAGTTGTCACCGCCGTATATTCTGTATATTTCTTGCGACCCGTCAACCTTGAGTAGGGATTTAAATCTTTTTAGCAAAGAATATGCACTTTTGCACATTCAACCATTTGATTTATTTCCTCGCACTGGGCATGTTGAGACGGTGGTTCTGATGTCAAGAAATGGAGTTGAAAATAATGATAGAATTTAATGTAGAACTTCCTAAAAATAAAACATCAAAAGAAGAATTGATAGATGAATTAAAAAAACTAAGTAAACAATTGAAAAAAAATAAAATTTCAGTTGAAGATATCGAAAAATACTCCCAATATTCCCATTCAACGTATAGAAACTATTTTGGCTCATTACGTGAAGCTTTACAATGCGCAGGATTAGATTCTCAAAGAAATTGGGGAACTACAAAAGAGATGTATTTGGAAAACATAATGAATGTATGGATATCTTTGGGTAAACAACCAAAATTTACAGACATGAATTTGAGAATTTCAAGGCATAGTTCGAGTTCCTATCGTCATTTTTTTGGTTCTTGGACAAAAGCATTAATAAATTTTCAAGATTGGATTTATCAGCACGATTTAGAGAACACAGATAAAAATATTTATAAACCCATGCGTGATTCTAAAGATGAACCAGCAGAGAAGATGCATATAACTCAAAGATTTCCCAATTTACGGCTTCGTTTTAGAGTACTTCAGCGGGATAATTTTAAATGCTGTGCTTGTGGAGCATCACCTGCAAAAGATTTGACAGTAGAATTACATATAGATCACATCGTTCCATGGGCTAAGGGCGGGGAAACTGTAGAAGAAAATTTACAAACTCTTTGCTCTAAATGTAATTTAGGAAAAAGTGATGTTTTATAAGTCACCCTGGATGTATTCCCGTAAACGCGCTGGCACTAAAAATGGCAGTATAATATTCATTCACACAACTCGTGCCATGTGGAGACGGTTGTAAGCTTTCCCACAAAAAATCTGATAGCGTAATCAACTGAAAGTGGAGTTTGGCGAGGGTGAGGGCCAAGTGCCGCTTGACAATATTGCCAAGAGAGCCGAAGCGTACAAGCCAAAGGAACGAGTAAACTTATAAAATGATTAAGAAGTACATAGAAGCAAAATATGGCTTTAGGGTACATAGCGCATATATCGCAGAAGTAAAAAGAGATTTAGGCTTACCGATGTATGATGCACCAAATGCGGCAGAAGAATTAAAACATCCGAGGAAGCATCCGACAGCAGAGAAGGAAGCGATTAAATATGCTTTGAGGAATTTAAAAACTATTTGATATATAGGAGAAGTTGTAAGTATGAGTGTAGAAAATGTAATATCGATAATTATTAGCATATTGAGTTCTTCTATTATTACATTAATACTATCTACTTTTATTTTTCAACCTATGCAGGAAAAGAAACAGTATATATTTGAGGAAAAAAAGAGAGTTTATGAATCTATAGTTGTATTTGCACAAATTGTTCTTTTCCCGGCTGAAGCAAAATTTTCTTTAGGGGTTGCAGATATGATATACAAAAATTGTCGGATGAAGAAAATAGGAATAATGCAATAAACGATTTAAAAATGGCATTACCCAAGATAAAACTTATTTCTAATGATGATATTCTAGTGAATGAAATAGGGAAATTTATATTAAAAAAAGATGAAGAACAATTTAATAGACTTGTTGCTCGTCTTAGAAAAGATTTATATAAATAGTGTTCTATAATTAGTTACCACTGGTGATAGAATTAAATATGATTTGAATTTGTACTTCATGTGGAGTGCATAGTATTGATGGCAAGAGTTGGAAAATAAATAGCTGAAAAAGTGTAGTTATAACAAACGCCTTGCATACAGCCTCTAAGGTCGGCAGCGTGGGCGCATTATTTTTGTTAAACATGTTTGTGAATGCGGAATGGAAAAGGTTTGATTCCTTCGTCTGTTTGCAATCTTTCCATACACGTACTTCCATAGTCTGTTTTCTGCGCTTCTGTTGATGGAGGAAAGCAAATACACAGAATGGTAGGAGTCTGTTCCTGGCCACTACCAGTTTGTTATCTCAAAATCTGGCAGAATCTTTGGGAAATAAAAGAGCAGATATATACCTATGTCTGGGATGATTCCGCCCCCATAAATGTGGACGAAACAATCCGTTGACATATTGGTATACCTGCAAACATCGTTGAGAATATGGCTTGTCTGCCTTGAAAATAGAATTTTAAAAAATATTGTTTCCTGTCGGGAAATTTAGGGAGTCGCAATCAGAGAAAGGTAAGCGTCAAACTGGGGATGGTGAATGAATTTTACGCATTGTTCAGCCCGATCTTTGCCATAATTCCAATAAAAGTCATGTTCTTTGCCATTACAAATTTGCACCAGGGACCAAACGCACCACATCGCATCGGCCACAAGGCGGCTGATGTGAACGCGAGCCTGTTGTTCTTCACTGACGCTGCCACCGTAATAATGTTCCAAAAAGACGGTTTGAGCTTCTTCATTCAAATTATTTTCGTTAATAATTGCTGCCAGATCAAAGGTGGGGTCGTTCATACCGGCATATTCCCAGTCAATGAGGTATAGCTTTTCGCCATCAAACATGAAATTTTCTGACAAGGGGTCGTTGTGGCAGGGTACCAATTTTTGCGGATTTTCAGCGTAAGCTTCCATCACGTCGAGAAGGCGGTCGCGAATTTCGGGCATTTCTTCATAAACCTCATCAAAGTTGTTATCCCGCAGAATGCGAGCGTAGCCCTGGATTTCCCGCATGGGACTAAAAACATCGGCAAAATCGAAGCCACTTTGATGGTATTTGCGCATAATATCAGCTGCATCCTTCAAAATTTTGGTATTGGTTTGAAAATCTTCCGGGTGCATGGTATCGCCTTCAATAAACTGGCTTAATTGGGAACCTGTTTTTAAATCGAAAAAGTAAATTTCCGCATTAATGCCTAAGCTTGCCATTAAGGTGGCATTACGTTTTTCCGCCGGGCGGTTCATATATTCGGAAGTGCCTTTGCCAGCCAAGCGTACGGCCACTTTTTGACCGTTGCTTAAAGTAACCTTGAAATTGCGGTTGGTAAGACCGCCGCCCATAACGTCTACTTCGTTAATTTCAGCTTGAGACGCTGTGCGCATCAATAATGCTAGACGTTTGATTTCCGGTAATTCGTCGGCTTGTACCTCTTTTAGGACTTTTTGCAAGTTAATGGGTCGATTCATAATCTACCTCCCTGACACTGTGGTTCTTGGTATCGCTTACGATAATATCATAAATTTTAACAATTAGCAATAATTCCCATAAAAAGTTGTGAAGGTATCCTATCCGTAAAACAAAAAAAACCGATTTTACAGCGGGATAGTACTTCACCAATTTCAGCTAAAGGTAATTCATGTTTAATTCCCTTTTCCTAATTTAACTTGCTTTTTTTAAGATATTCCCTACTGTTCTTTCATCCCTTACAAGCAAGGGTAAAATCTGGATTGTCATATAGATTCCTATAATCATTATCAGAACCACATGTGATAATTTCCTGCAATCATTTTAACCGTTAACGCGCATTGAAGTAATGTCAAAGCATATATGATACTCTAAAAACAAAATGCCACTATGATCTTAAA
>DXZC01000061.1:0-6546 GCA_019415505.1 Peptococcaceae bacterium
GGTACCATTGGCCTAATTAAGGCGATAGATTCCTTTTCCGCTGACCGCAAAGTCAGGCTGGGTACATACGCCGCTCGCTGCATAGAAAATGAAATTTTAATGGTCATACGCTCAGGCAAGAACATGCGCAAGGATGTTTCCTTGTACGAGGCCCTGGGCCATGATAAGGAGGGAAACGAGGTCTCCCTCATAGATATACTCCACGCCGAAGGCAATTCCATGGCTGAGGATTTGGAGTTAAAATACGCCAAAGCTGAGCTGGGTGAAAAACTAAAAACCCTAGACCAGCGGGAGCAGCAAGTTCTTATTCTCCGCTATGGTCTGGGCACTGATGAAAAGCAAACCCAGAGAGCCGTGGCCCAAAAGCTGGATATCAGCCGCAGTTATGTTTCCCGCATTGAAAAGAAAGCCATTAAAAAACTGCGCCAAGAGCTGGATAACCAAGATGTTTAAAGTATTTTCAAGGGGAGAGGGGCTGCAATCCCTCTCCCACCCCATGACCCTTAACCCTGCCCTATTTTAACTTGGAGTTATTACCTTAGTTTACCCGGAGAATTCAGCGGAAAACGCTCTTTATAAATTGACACAAAAATTAGCCCCATTGTTAAATCTGTGTAAAATTCCAGTTAAACCTAGGGCTAAAGCCTTGCTTTTCCATTGAGACGTGTTACAATGATTAAGAAGTAAGAATAAAGGAGGTGAAAATAAATTGGTATTTGCAGACTACCATGTGCATACCCAGTTTTCCCCAGACTCGGCGGTAAAAATGGAGGATATGGTAAAACGCGGTATTGAACTGGGCCTGACGGAAATGGCCTTTACCGACCATGTGGATTTTGATTCCCCTGGCGGGGACTTTCATACCCTGGAAAACTACCGGGAATATTACCCTGTATTCAGCCGACTTAAAGCTCAGTACGCCCCTAAAATAACCTTATTATTGGGTATTGAAAACGGCTACCAACCCCATGTTACTCAAGAGATGAGCCGCATTCTTCAGGAAACGCCCCTGGACTTTGCCCTTATGTCCATTCATGCCGTGGATAACAGGCGGTGCTATAATCCTGAATATCAAGCCGGGGTTACAGAGGAAACCGCCATACACCGCTACCTGGAGACAGTTCTACAAGCAGTATCTGAATTTCAGAACTACGATTCCCTGGCCCATCTGACTTTCCTGGCCCGCTACTTAAATTCCAAGTCCCTGCCCTACAAAGAGCACCAGGATTATTTCCACGAGATATTCTCCCTGCTCATTGCAGGCGGCAAAGCTTTAGAAGTTAATACCTCCGGCTACCGTTACGGACTCTCTGCCCCTATTCCCGATTGGGAACTGCTGGAAGCCTATTATAAAGCGGGAGGACGCCTTATTACCCTGGGTTCCGACGCTCATAAAACAGCGGATTTAGCGCTAGATTTCGCTCAAGTGCAAAAGGGCTTAGCCGCTATTGGCTTTAAATCTCTGGCTACTTTCAGGGCGAGAAATATGATACTACAACCCTTAAACGGTACGCCCCGACACTCCAACGCCAGCCTTGTTAAACGTATGTTAGGTTAAAAACCCAAAATTAAAAAACTAGTAACCTACCGAATCCAGTTTGGATTTGGTTTTTTTATGCCTGCTACGGCTAAAGGCTTGCCCTTACCTTTAATTTGGGCCGAGTTAAGCCAATAAAAATTACCAACAATAACCCCCAATTAACCGGCAAAAAGCCAATATCCCCAACAATTAGCAGTATAAACTACTGCTACTATAAGCTTCTGCTACCCTAGGCCAAACTAAGCCGGGGTTTTTTTTATTGTCTGGCTAGTTAAGGGCAAAAGCCCCCAGTTTGGGTTTACGTGAGTTGGCCTAGCTGACGCCCAACTATTTACGCACCTAAACCCAGTGATTAGCCCAGCTCCGTATATTTTTTCTTGCTGCCGTAAGCCTTTTCCGGCGGGTATTTTTTTCTGTTCTGCGCCAGCTTTTGCCGGACTATTGTAGTGATATCAAAATCGAGGGCATCGGCAAAAAGGACGGCATAGATTAGCACATCCGCTAATTCCTCAGCCATATGGGCCTGGTTTTCTACTGCTTCAGTATCAGCGCCGCTCCACTGGAAGGTTTCCAAAAGCTCCGCCGCCTCTAAAGTGAGGGAGATAGCTAAATCTTTGGGATTATGATACTGCCGCCAGTTGCGCTCATCGCGAAAAGCCAAAATCTCCCTTAACAAATCCTCGTTCATAAAATCAACCCCTTTTCTGCAATGGTTAAAAGCTCACTTGGTTCATCAATAATTACCGCCGCTCCGGCGGCTGCCAGAGCCTCCCGGCCCCGAAAGCCCCAGGCCACGCCAATACAGGGAATATTGGCGTTTTTGGCGGTGTTAACGTCCACCTCGGAATCACCAATATAAACGGCGGAATTTGGCGCCACTGCCAAACGCTGCAAAACAGAGAATAGGCCGTCAGCCGCAGGCTTGCGGGGAAATTCCGAGACGCTACCTTGGGCCAAATCCACGCTACCGCCAAAAAAGGCTGTGGTTAGTTTTACCGTTTCAGCGTGTGATTTATTGGAAAACACACCGATTTTATAACCTAAATCATGCAACCTGGTCACAGTTGCCGCCATACCGCCATAGGGTTTGGTAGCGGCGAGACAATTATCACGGTAATGACAGCGGAAAGAGTCTAGAACCGCCTCCCGGTCCTGTGGCGTAGCTGTGGCCGGTAAAGCCCGCTCCACTAATTTAACTACGCCGTCGCCTAGATATGATTGCACCTCCCCCCTGGTATGTTCAGGGAAGCCATTGTCCGCCAAAGCAAAGTTTACGCTGGCAGTTAAATCGTCTATAGTATTGAGCAAAGTGCCGTCTAAATCAAAGACAAAAGCTTTTAAAGCCATAATCTTCTCCTTCCACCTTTTTTAGCTAACTAACAATTTTTTATCCATACAAGCTAGCTTCTACTATACCCAGGGTAACGCACCTCAGCCCCTGGAGCGATAAGAATATGGTCCAATGCGTGGGACTGTAGTGACTCTACAATTTGTAGTCTTTCAACTCCGGCAGGAAAATTCCTGCTTTCTAAATATAGTTAGTTAGGGGCGGCAGGAATGAGGGGCGCCGCCCCCTTTATCATCGCTTAACCCCTCTGACTAGGTGTGTAAAGTTTGATAAACCGCTGTCAGCCCCTGAGCGGGCCAAGACTTTGTTTGCGATTATCCATATTGGATAAAATTGCCCCTCAGCAGTGGTCGGCAAAAAACACAACAGGCATAGCCGGCGGTTAAATGGTTAGACGCGGGTTATGCCTATATAATTAAATCTATTCAGTTGACAAGGATTGTTACTTTGGTCAGCGTCGCTACTGTCGGCGTCGTCCATAGTTAGAGCCCCAATTCCTTGCCCAAAATGTGTTCGAGCATGATTATGCGGAATAATTTTATTGTCTGTCAACAAGTTTTCCCAAGATTTACATTGCGTTTTTAATCTATTTACAATCGAGTCCTGGGGGAATTAGTGTGTCGCTGTTTAACAAATTTCCCATTACATTATGGTACATAAACCGGGGTCTGGCTTTAATTATGTTAGGGTTTAAGCTTTACTGGGCTATGTGCCAACGCTGCTAGGGTAAGTCCCTTGAGCATAAGCCTGTTTGCAGCTTCACTCCGAGGGCGGTAATAGCGGGAGTTATTTCACCTGAGACGAAAATATCAGGTTATAAAGGCCCAAACAGTGCTTAGACCCCAAAAACCCCAAGGCTTTTAACAATAGCCCCAATTTCTGAGACCAACGGTTTAAGTTAGCAGTATAAGTAACCGCGCTAATGTATATCTAAGTTAGATTTGGCTGCCCCAGCCTGAGCCATTAGGTTTGCAATTCAAAATCCATAACGGAAAATGCCGAGGTGTAAATATGCTGTCCTGTCTCTACAGTTAGGGTAACACTCTCCCCTGGTATTAGCTCCAGGGTTTGTAAATTTTCATAATAGCCCTTGCCGTCGCTGGAGGGCAACACGGCGTTGCTCTCTATTGTAACCACGCCCTTCTCCGCCTGGGAATCCTGAGACATTGTGACCTTATAGGTACCCTCAGGCACCAAATAAATATACCCGTCCTTGGGCACTAAAGGCTCCTGAGAATACTGGTTCTCCTGGCCCTGGCTAATGGTAAAAGTGTCGTCCCCCCCATTGGAAAAGGCGTAATAGGGTAAAAAGCTGCCAATAACCAAAATAACCACCAAGGTAACAGCCACAATAGCCGCAATCTTATAAATAGTGCGACGACGGTTTTCTGGCTCATTCTCCTCCACCTCAGGGTGAACCTTATTGCTGTTTTCCTCAAACTTTTGGGCGGAAATACCCCTTGTAGCCCTGTGCGACGCCAAGACGTCGGGTTGTTCCGACTTCCGGCTCTTGCCTAGGGAATGGAAAAGACTCTTTTTCCGGGGCTGGACCTCAGGTCCAGGTCCTATTTCCGGGGCCGGGGGGATAAACTCCTCTGGGGTTGGCTCAGTACCTGGTTCGCCAGGTAGAACCTCAGCCGCCGCAGCTTGGGCCTCTTGCTCCTCACCATGAGCAGAGTCAGGCCCTTGAGTTACTGGCTCCCTTGCCTCTTGGATTGTTGCTGCCTCGGTTGTTGACTCTGTTGTTACCGCCTCTGACGAATTTTCGGGCAAATAGGGCGGCGCCTCCTGAATAGGAGGGCTTGCATCAGGGTATTGGGCCTTAACAGCCTTAATATACATTACGTCATCAACGCTGAGACAATTAGTAGCGGTGGCGTTACCAAAGCCGCAGGCATTATAACAGGCAGCGCAAATAAACTCCTTTTGGGCTATGGGATATTTACTATCCCCTTCTCTTATGGGACTATGGCAGACGCTACAGCGGCAGTTTTCTGTTCTTGCTTCTGATGTGTCCATTGTAACCTCCCATAGTGAATTTGCCCTTGGCGCATATGGATTTATTATAGCAATATTTCATGATAAATTAAACATTTTTTTGTGAACTTTTACGCAACAAATACAAATAAACAACTAAAGACAATAATAGCAAAGCAGCGCTGAGGTAATAAATGGCGGCATAACCTAAAGCGTTGGCCACAAAGCCCCAGGCTACAGCGCCGACGCCAAAGCCAATATCAAAACCGCTCATCACAGTAGCGGTAGCCGCGCCGTGCCGGTTTTGGGGAGCATCCCGCAGGGCCATAGCTTGAAAGGTGGGAAAAGCGGAGCCAAAACCCACCCCCAGAAAAGCTGCTCCCACTAGGAGTAGGGCTAAGGAATGGCCCAAAGCCAAAAACATAAACCCAATTACCGACAGGGCTAGGGCGGGAATAATAACGGCGGCAAAGCCCCGACGATCCGCCAGCCTGCCTGCTGTGAGGCGACATAATATAACAAAGGCGGAATTTACGCTAAAAAATATGCCCACGCCGCTGATACCCAATTCGGCCCCATAGAGGGCAATATAAGTGACCATGGCAGCATAACCGCAGGATTGCACCGCCAACAATAGAGCAGCGGGAAGGGCCTTAAACTCGTAAACTCTCTGCTTCGTGCCAGAAGTGGCGGGCTTAACCATAGGCAGATCACGCCTTTGTAAAAAAGCCGAGAGCAGCAGAGTCAAGAGAACTATGCCAAAGGCACCGTGGAAGGCGGAGGTAAAGCCCAGGTTTTGCGCTAAATATAAAGCGATAACCGGGGAAAAGGCCATAGCTAAAACCGAACCCATGCCAAAGTAGCCCATGCCCTCAGTAAAGCGGCTCCGAGGTAAAATATCCGCTACCAAGGTATTGGAGGAGGTAGTAGTCAGCCCCATACTAAAGCCATGCAATAGACGCAGCGCCAATAAAACCAGGAGGGCTTGGCAGTAGGAATAGGAAAAAATCATGATGGTACACAGGGACAAGCCGCAATAATATACCGGTAAACGGGAGTAACGGTCTGATATTCTACCAGCCACGGGACGGGCCGCCAGCCCGCCAATAGTTCCGGCTCCCACAATAATACCTACTATTATGTCACTCCCTCCCAAGGAGGATATATAAAGGGGCAAAACCGGCACCACCATCTGGAAGCTCAAGAAGAACATCAGGTTAGTGACAGTTAGAATAGTATAGTTGCGCACCCATAGCTTAGGCTCGGACATAATCTCATCTCCCTATTTCCCTATCCCAAAAAGCCCTCAAACCCTGCCAACTATAGTTTTGAGGTATGATTTATTTACCGGCAGCTCGACAAGACGGCATGGTTGCAGGGGCTATAAGGGCCTGTACCAAGTAAGGCCAACCCCGGCCCAACCGTTAACCCTCTAAAAGCCGTAAAATTAAGAAAAACCCCTTAAGCCCCAAGCCCCAGGTTGTAAAACTCGCCTAGGGAGTGAGGTAAAAGGATTCTTGGATAATGCCAACCTTTTTTAGGACAATCTACCTAATTACGAAGTAAAATTTATTATATCATATTTGTCTCCCCTCGGCAATAGGCCGAAAAAATCTGATTTCTTTGGCCACCACTAGGACAGCCAGGGGCAGCGGCGTGGATTAACGCCTTAAACCTTCTT
>DXZC01000061.1:6556-13180 GCA_019415505.1 Peptococcaceae bacterium
TTCTTACCTTAACGGATTTCCCGCCACAACTGAGGCAAAGGTTAAAGCTCCCCTCTAAACTTTTAGAGGGGACGGAAAAAACGGCTTTTACCACTGGAAACTTCCCAGCCTTAACTAAGTGTTTAGCCCAACCAAACAGGAGCTTAAAATTACTTCAAAGCTTCCAGGTCCGTAGGCTCATAACGGTTGTGACCCGGCAATGACTTTTTATAACGCCAACACTTAATAGCCTCCTCTAGGGATTTACCTTGATTATCGGCAAAAAACTCCCGTATATAGGTATTATATTCAAACTGCCGGCCAATGTCGGTTTTACCCTTTTTGCGAGCCGCAATAATTTGCCCATAGGCCACAATAGCCTCCTGATAAGTTTTACCGGGATTTTCCCGCAGCCATTTTTGGAAGCTCACGTTAAAGGTAAAGCCTGGGCCGATTTGCGTCGTAAAAAATTGCCGGTGTCGCTCAGTGCAGCGGAAATTAGGTTCGATTTTAGTATTCTCACTGAGCGGGGCGGCGGCTTTTTCCGACGCTTTCCTGGGGCTGGCCTTGAGGGTTTGGCCTGTGGCCAAGTAATGGGCTACCCTTTCGGTCAGCTCTAGTTTTCCCCCTGAGGTGGGAAGCCCCTGCTCCCGACAAAAGGCCGTTAATTCTGCTTTTAAATAGTAATATTGGCGAAAGGTATCGCTGGATAACTGGTCGTTTAAATCAGGTCTGGCCATCTCTTACCCGCTCCTTATTAGCATAATTTATTAACTCTAGTTATAATAACACATACTTCTCTTAGCCGCCAGCGACAGCTACCACTTTCAATCCAAAGTTCAATTCTTGACCTAGACAGTTAACAGAATAGGCTATTGAGTCGTATTAAAATTAAATGTAGTAGGCTAATATTACTACCCGCAGTATTCGACTGACCGAAGCGCACAGCCTGAGGCTAAATTCCTGGGGGCTAGGAACAGAACAACGGCGCTTCCCAACTGCTAGAATTAACAGCAAACCAGGCGGAGTTAGACTCCCCTGCCTGGCCGGTAAAATTAAAGGGCAATAATTATCACCACATTGAACTCGGTAGCCGTGTAAGTAATCTCCATAGTGCCGCTGTATTTCTCCACAATGTTCTGGACTGTGGTTAAACCCAAGCCGTGGTTCTTTTTATCCCTTTTAGCAGTTAAAAATTTACCCTCAGCTTCGTTGATGGGCTGGGAAATGGTGTTGCTGAGCCGGTAGGAAAAATACCCTTGGGAACAGCGGGCCTTCATCTCCAGACGCGGCTCCGGCGCGGCCGCGGCGGCCTCAATAGCATTATCCAAGGTGTTGGCAAAAATAGTACAGAGATCTAAAGCCTCAATAGAGAGGATATTGCCAATATCCACAGCAAAAGAGCAGTCTATGCCCTGCTCTCGGCCCAGGTTGAATTTAGCGTTGATTACGGCGTTAACCACGCTGTTGGCACAGTAAGTGCGGGTGGTGGCCGCCGTTGTCGCCGTTAGCTCGTCAAGGTACTGGCGGGCCTCTAGGGTTTCCCCCGCCTCCAGCAGTCCCCCCACTACCCCTAAGTGGTTGCGCATATCATGGCGCATACGGCGTATTTCCTCCTGGTTGGACTCTAACTCCCGGTAATAACCGGCCCGCAGGGTCAAATTGCTCACCTCAGCTTCAGAGCGAATGCGGCTGGCAAAAATACTCAACAGGAAAAAGACCCCAAGGCTGGTGACAATAGAGGTTAAGCCGATGAGGTAAGCCCCCCACTCCCGACCCACAGGGGTGATGATAACCGCAATAATTACGGAAATAAACGGGGATAAGCTAATGATATCCACAAAAAACCAACTGCGGCCGTCTAAATATCCAATAACCCCAGGCAGCCTACTTTTGGCCAAACGGTAGATAATAAACCAAAAGAGCAAAAGCAAAAGGGAAACCAAAAGGCGGTACCAAAAGTCCAAAAAGAAATCTGTCATTGAACTGGAAAGGCGCATACCAATATCAAAATAAATAAAGTTCCAAGCTGTCATAATAGGGTAAAGCACCATGACCACGGAGAGGCGAGGCCAAAGGGAGCCCCGGAAGCCCAAGAGCATTACCAGAAAAAAACCTACCATTGCATAGGTGACATTGATAGGGTCCTCATTCATTATTACTGTATTGCCGACAATGCTTAAAGACAGGACAATAAGGATTTTGAGAATAATACTATTTCGGGGCTGGGTGAAGCAACAGACCACCTTATAAAACAGGTAGCCGCTGAGAGTCGTAGTTAGTAAAAATAAAGAGTAATGCCGTATAATCTCAAATAGTGACATAAAATAATTTCCTCAATATCAGGTTAACAGGTAGAGAGCCGGCGACAGCGATAAGCCTGACCAGGAATGGCCTTGGCTTAGTCCAACATTTTTTTGGCTAAGGCCAACATCAGCTCTTGGTAATGGCTGCGGCTGACCGGTAGGGTTTCCTCGCCTACTCTGGCCTTGTCCTGCACAACCGAGGCGACAAAATGCAGGTTCACTAAATAGCGACGGTGGCAACGGACAAAATAGGGCGGCAGCTTTGGCTGCAAATCATCAAGCTTACCATAAAAGTCAATTTTTTCCGTGGTTGTCACAGCTATTATCTTGCGCTTATCGCTCATAAAATACAGGGTGTTCTTCAAGGGTAAATTGTAAACCCCGGCCTTAGTTTCTACCTGGTAAATCTCTGGCTCATTTTGTTCCAGCAGGGATAGGGCCTCAGCTAACACGGTTTTAATCCTTTGGGGCTCGTAGGGCTTGAGAATATAGTTTAAGGCTTTAACGTCATAGCCTTGAAAAACATAATCGTCGTAGGCTGTGACAAAAACGATAATAGCCTGGCTATTCCAACGCCGCAGGGCCTGGGCCGTAGCCATACCGTCAAGATTGTGCATCTCAATATCTAAAAAAATCAGGTTAGCGGCGGAGCTTTGAGGGTGGGCTAAAAAATCCTCGCCGCTGGTAAATTCGTAAAATTCAGCGGCCAACCCCTTTAGCTCCAATTCGTTTTGGACAATGGCTTTGAGGTGACGACGCTGGGCTGCCTCGTCATCGCAGATAATTATATTGAGCATAGGTTCACCGCCTTTCCCTGTTTATTATAACACATACCAGCCAAAATTTCTGCCTTTGTCACCCAAGCTCAACGAAACTTTACCAAAAAAACAAAAATTACAGCTAGCTTTACCAAAGATTACAGAAAACCAGCTGTAAATTACATTTGCCGCCTTGTAACTGGCAGGACTAAACCTTAAAATATAACTAGAATAACAACCAGAGTAGATTGAGGAGGCAAAAACATGCTTAAAGTAGAACATTTACACAAAAGTTACGTCACAGGCAGCAATGTCTATGAGGTATTAAAGGACATATCCTTCCAGGTGGAAAAAGGCGAATTTATCGGCGTTATGGGTCCCTCCGGCAGTGGCAAAACCACGCTGTTAAACTGTATTTCCTGCTTTATACCCTTTGAACAAGGTGATATTTACCTGAAGGACGAGAACATCGGAGCCATGAATGAGGAGCAACTGGCTGTGGTGCGCAATGAAAGGTTGGGCTTTGTGTTCCAAGATTATATGCTTTTAGACGGCTTATCAGTTCTGGAAAACATTTGCTTACCCCAAATAATTGCCAATAAACCGGTTAAGCCCATGGAAACAAAAGCCCAAAGCCTTTGCCGCATTTTTGGTATTGACGCTATTGCCCATAAATATCCGGCGGTGAAAAGCAGCGCACAGCCGTAGCCAGGGCTTTAATAAACGATCCTCTGGTTATTTTGGCCGACGAACCTACAGGGAATTTAGACAGCCGCTCCTGCCGCAGTGTGATTGACGCCTTTTTGCGAGCTAAAAACGAGCTAAACGCCACCGTATTTATGGTAACTCACGATAGCTTTGCCGCCTCCTTTTGCGACCGGGTTATCGTCTTAAAGGACGGCGCCATTTATGACGAACTGACCAGAACCACAACGCGGGTAGCCTTTATGGATAAGCTCCTGGATACCGTAAAGCGGCTGGGAGGTGACGCAGATGCGGATGAATGATATTATGGCCAAGCTCCGTAAAAAGAATAAGGAGCATTACTATATACTCTTATTTTCCCTAATTTTATCAACTATTTTGGTGGCCTCCTATGCGGTGATGTATTACAGCCCCACGGTGCAGAATATTTTGCCCGCAGGTGGCGACAGCCGGAAACAGGCGAATATGATTTTTGCCGTGGCAGTCTTAGGCTGCGCTGTATTTACCACCTATGCCTCCTCCCTCTTTTTTAAATATAAAAGCGGCGAATTCGGCGTTTTCCTGGCCTTAGGCGCCAAGAAAAGGGACCTGAGAAAGGCCCTATATAAGGAAATAGGACTGATGGCGGTTTTTTCCTCAATCGTGGGCTTAGTCCTGAGTCTGCCGGTAGCCTGGGGCATTTGGAAGCTTTTCCAAATTTTCATTGTGGACACTAAGGAGATGGCCTTTACCATCGGCTGGCTGGGCTTAACGCCAGGGGTAATCTTTTGCCTCTTTGTTACGGCGTGTATTTTTTGGCTGGCCCGGCGCTTTATTAAAAGGAGCAATCTTATTGCCCTCATTAGAGAGGAACAAACAGCGGAAACAGTAAAAACAGTCAAGCCCTGGCTGGGGCCGGTGGGCCTTATTCTCATCGCTTTAGGTCTCTTTCTCGGCTATTGTCTGCCCATGCTCACCGTACAAATCTGGGGCCAATATATGCCATCCCTTTGGAACGTCACCTACTTGGTGTCCTTTGTGGGTATTTATATGTTCATGCTCCACATTGTGGTGGGTAAAAAGAAGGGCAAGCGTCCGGAAAAATACTATAAAAATATTATTTCCGTCAATATGATGCGCTTTACCGGCCGGCAAACAGTGCGGAATATGTGCGTTATTACCCTGCTCATTGCCGGGGCGCTCTTTGCCACCTTCTATGTGCCAACCACTGCTACAAGTCTATTCCTGAGCGTGAAGAACAACCCCGTGGACAACGTATTCTTTTACCGGGCAACGGAAAACCAAATCAGCAAGGATGAAATCTACGATATGGCTGCCACATACGGCACGGAAATTACCTCCTATACGGAGATGACCGCTCTTTCCCTCCTGGAGGACGGCACTGTATCGGATATTAAAGATAAGAAATTAGTTAGCAACCATGTTGATGTTAGGGGTTACGCCACCTTTTTCTCAGAATCTGAGTTCAATGCCGTATCCGGTCAGAATGTGGACGTGGCGGACGGGACCTATAAAGTAATCTGCTACCCGGAACAGGAGGAAGGCATTTGGGATGACTTTGACGGCCTGAGCAAAATTACTAACCCCATAAACAACACTACCCAGGAGGTGCAGTACAGCGGCAGAGTGGATTACCAGCCCTTGTCCGATGATTATGGCGTTAACTACATAATATCCGACGCAGATTACGCCCAATATAACCAAACCTTACCGGACCAAAGGCGCTTTCACTATGTGCTGTTCAATGTAAAAAACCCCTCCGAGCAATACGAATTTGCCTCTGCCCTCAAGGATGAAATAATCCTCCGTTTCTCCCCTGACGCAGCAGTAGGCCTTGGTTATGATGAATACGAAATTGAACAGGCTGCCGCTGCCGGCGAACCCATAGATCCGGCTGACTACACATTAGACCTGTCCCCCGATAATAACCAGCTATTCTATGATTGGGATTACTACCCCTCCTTTACAGTTTTAGCTAAGCAGGATATGGTTAAAAATATGGCTGTATTCCTCATGCTCTTTATCTATATTGCCATTATCTGTTTTACTGCCGTAGCCATAATTGCCTATACCAGAAGCGTAACTGTGGGCCTCAATAATAAGCGCCTGTTTTCCGATTTGCGGCACTTAGGGGCCAATGAAGCTTATATAACCAGGGTAATTAAAAAGCAGCTATCCAAAATATTTATTTATCCCACCGTTACCGGCAGCGCTGTGATGTACTTCTTTTATTGCCTCATCATGTATAATAACGACAATGGCTTCAGCGCCTCTGAACTGATAGGTTTAGGCATAGACCTGGGCATATTCGTTATTATTGCGGCCTTTATGTACCTGGTGTATCGCATCTCCCTACGCAAGGTTTTAAATATGGTGGCGAAACAACAAAAACCCTAAGGTTAAAAAGCCCAGTCTAATAACTTAATAATTTAGTACGTCTCTAATTAACCGCCCTGTTTTGGGAGTAATGATTTACTCCCAAAACAGGGCGGTTTTTGGCAGCCTAAAGCTAGCGGTAAAATTCGCTTATTTGGGGCATACAGCTTTTAATTATACCGTCCAGGCCAGAGCCGCCGGGGTTGGGGCTAGTCCCAACCTAACTTTATATTATACCATTGGGGCTAGTCCCAACCTGATTCTATATTATACCATGATGTACCGAAGTTTAGCTAAACGGCGGTCTTGCGACTTCAGTAACAAGGACCTGGGGCTAAAGCTTTTTGCCTGTGCAAACTTGGCCTCTTTAAATCAACCCGATGGCAGACTCCGCCGGTTCTTGGGCCAATTTTTACCTAATTATTGGTTAGTTTTTTAGCGAAAATACTTTTCTTTTTGGTAAATAATGGTATAATATCTGTCTCTTATACACATCTCCG
>DXZC01000062.1 GCA_019415505.1 Peptococcaceae bacterium
AGACAGGGCGGTATCAGCGGGAATAGCCAAATTTTTGGGGAGCAAATAGTTTCTAGCGTAACCGTCAGCCGCGTTAACCACATCACCTTTTTTGCCGTGGCCTTTAACGTCCTCAGTTAAAATTACTTTCATAGTTTATACCTCCAGTGGTTTTTTTATCACAGAATCTACTATTTATCTAAACTATAACTTTTATTTAATCTTTTCTTTGACTTTTTGGGTATATTTCCGGTAATCCAACAGTATATCCACAGCGCCCATTAAGACCAAAAAGGGTAAAGTAAAGCTTATAAAGAGGGCGCACAGCACCCAAATTACAATCTGAGTGCCCTTGGTCAAGCGCCAAAAATTGAAAAAATAGCTCATAACCGCGATACCGGATATTAAAAACAGGGGCAGATAAATATATAGTATATTTTGGGCGATAACAAGGTAATACTCGCCCTCCAGTTGTTTTCCCATTAGATAGCCAAGGAGTACCAAGGCCATGCCCCACATAATCCACCAAGGAAAATGCCAATCCCGAAAAGGTGGCAGGGGTTTGATCGCGAATTTTAATTTTTTTAAAATTCGCGCGGCAAAAATATAGTTAAGGGCAGCCATTGCCATGGCGGCCAAGGCCAAGGCTCCCGGCAAAATCCGGCGGAACAAGGCCACTAAACTGTCAACATAGGCTTCCGCGGTGGTACCCGCAGGCAACATTTGGGCCAAAAGTCCCATTTTTTCATATTGGTCAAAAACCGCCCGAAAGGTATCCTCCATACCCTGAATCATACTACTGATTGGCAGGTTCGTCATTACCGCGGATAAACCCAGGGCTATAACGGTAATTAAGCCGGAAGCCACGGAACCGATAAACAAGGTCTTCCCCGGTGAGGCGCCCCGGCGAAAGCAAAGGCCGTAAACCAAGCCGAAAGCTCCAACAGTAAGACCGGAAATAAACCCCACAATCGGGCCGGTAAACACCAGGGACAAAACTAGCGTTACTAAAGAGGTCAGGGCCCCGGCAGCCACACCCCGGCGCAAAACCACAATAATAACGGGCACTGCCCAAACAAAGGACGCCGCAAAACCCAAAAGTGGCACATAGGTGGAAATTAGCACCAAGACAACTGCAAGGGCCGCGAAGACGCCGCAATCAGCCAACGTATATGCTCCGCCGGTTTTAACAGTTTGTAAACTCAAGCCATCACTCTCCGATAAAATGTCTTATTATGCAACAAGAACCTAGCCAATATGCCAGCCAACCCTGGCAGGGCGCAAGTAAAACCGCCTCTAAATTGCAGATAAGCCCCGATTATATAAATCGGGGCTCAGGGTTTTATTACTCAGTAGTATAAGGCAAAAGGGCAATCTGTCTTGCTCTTTTAATAGCAAGAGTCAAAGCTCTCTGGTGCTTTGCACAGTTACCAGAAATTCTTCTGGGCAAAATCTTACCCCGTTCACTAACATATTTTTTCAAACGGTTAACGTCTTTATAGTCAATATGGTCTACTTTATCCACGCAAAAGGTGCAGACTTTTCTTCTCACTCTGCGACCGCCGCGGGGACGAGACATTCTTTCAGCCATGAAAATTCTCCTTTCTTAAAAGGGCATATCGTCCAGAGGCGTCATTTCCACCTCAGGAGCGTCAGGACTATAGCCGCTGGAACCGGCAGAACCGGAATCCTTGGGCGAGAGGAAACGCACGTTATCCGCCACCACTTCCGCGGCAGTACGTTTGGACCCGTCCTGGGCCTCGTAAGTCCTAATTTGCAACCGACCGTCCACTGCCGCCATTTTGCCCTTGGACAAATAACGACCGCAAGTTTCAGCCTGTTGCCGCCATACAACTACCGGGATAAAATCAGTTTCCCTTTCGCCGCTGGCGCTTTTATAAGTTCTGTCCACAGCCAGTGTAAAGGTAGCCACAGGGATACCGCTGGCAGTGGAACGCAATTCCGGGTCGCGGGTCAAACGACCGATAATAACAATTCTGTTGAGCATACTAACACCCGATTTCTTTATTCACCTTCCCGGACAACCAGGAATCTAATAACTTCGTCAGAAATTTTATAATTTCTTTCGAGTTCTTTAGGAAGCTCTGTACTGCCGGTAAAATAGCACAGCACATAGTAGCCTTCCCGCAATTTTTTTACCTCATATGCCAAACGTCTTTTTCCCCAATGTTCTACTTTCGTAACTTCACCGCCATTGGCAGTGATAATACCGGAAAACTTTTCGACAGCGGCATTAACTTGCTCTTCATCCATTTCCGGACGGAGAACATATATGGTTTCATAATTGCGCATCCTAAAACACCTCCTCCCTCTGGACTAACGGCCCCTAATTTCCTGAGAAATTTCCCGGGGCAGGGATAACTATGATATTATAGCATATGTTTCCAGGTTATGCAATACCTTCATTTATTTTTCCCCTCAATATTGACCACCGCTTTTAGGCGGCGCTCCACCTCGGTACGAGCCAACATAACGCTGTGGCCGCAGGTCAGGCATTTAATACGGAAATCCGCGCCTATCCTAGTAATTTCCCATTCATAGCCACCGCAGGGATGGGGTTTTTTCAAACGTATAACGTCTCCCACTTGTAAAGATGTCACGCTTCCTCCTCCTTTTCCCTGGTAACGGCGGGCTCCTGTATAATCTCACATACCGGGAAGGGTATTTTTATGCCCCCGTCGTCCAGGGCCAATTTAACAGCCTTTTTTAAGCCCCGCTCCACGTCCCACTGGCGCATAGGCAGGGTATAGGCTAACAGCCGCAGGGTAACTGAGCTATCCATCAGGGCTTGTACCCCTAATACAGTGGGAGGCTCCACTAAATCTTCTTTATTAGCCGCATAATATTCTGCCGCCGCCTCCCTCATAATAGCCTCAGCCTTATCAATATCGCTATCATAGGCGATGGCTTGATCCACCACGACCCTTATATTGTTGCGGCAATAGTTGGCCACGTCAGTAATAGCGCCATTGGGAATGATATATAATTCCCCGTCTATACCGTTGATTTTCGTAATGCGAATACCAACCTCAGCCACAGTACCGGCATGATTATTAATGGAGACGTATTCCCCTACATTATACTGATCCTCCAGTATGATAAAGAAACCAGTAAAAACGTCCTTAACCAGTGCCTGGGCCCCAAAGCTCACCGCCAGACCCACAACCCCGGCAGCCGCTAATATTGAGGCCACGTTAACGCCAAAGCGCCCTAAAATAATAACTATCACAATAAAGACCATAACGTATTTGATAATACTGTTGGTCAAATGATTCAATGTAACCCGGCGGTTATTGTTATCAGCCCGCTGAGAAAACCGGTTATTAAAGGTGCGGTTTACTACGCCGCAAGCAATTTTATAAACTAAAACTCCCAGCAAAAGAGTGATAACTACGCTTATAACCGTGGTTAAACCCGGTATATCGTTAATCGCCGCTACTATATCAGACCACATTTTCAGGACATCCTTTGTATTATTTCGTCAAGAGAATCAGCTAAAATACCACCGCCAGACCGGGCAGCGACCATTTGCGGCAGATAATCTACAGCCCCGGCAGTCTCTAAAGCGGCGGCGGCTTTTACAGCCAAACGCCAGTCTTCCCCCTGTAGCCAATGGGCTAAATACTTGTTGCCCTCCGCTGAGGGGTACTTGCCTAAAAGCTCCAGAACTGTAGGAATATCCTCAGGCTCCAAGCTGGCCGCTAAAGAGACGAGTAAAGCGGCAACCTCCTCCCGGTGGCTAGAGCCAACGGCATTCACCAACATAAAAAGGTTCTTGCGGGGTATATCCCCTGCTATAGGCAAATAGGCGTCAGCGCTTTCCTGCGGGAAAAAGGCAAAAACCTCCCCCAAAACCCAGGGCATAGCATGGGTCTTACCCCTAACCAGCGGGTCTATCAAGGGAAACACTGTCGGCCAGCCCTGCTCTAAGAATTCCGCCAAAATGGGCTGGGCCTCCAAGGGAGCCACCTTACCGCTAAAAACGGCTAAAAGAGACTTATTTAACCCCTTTTTGCCGGGTAACGGGGTTTCCGCTACCTTAATTTCCTGCCACTCAACAGGTGCGGGGCTGGTTTTCTTTTTGCGCAACCTATCCCATATTGACATAAATACCTCACAGACTGACCACTTTATCCACGCCATGGAGGACAATAAGAATCTCAGACATGGACCCTAAAGTTCCCACCGGTAAATCAGAGCCTAACTCATAAAAACTAACGCTATCCTCAGAAACCAGAATTTTGCTGCCCCGCTTCTCAATGTCAGCCAGGTAAGGTATAAGGGGGGAAGCCGCCATAGCCATATACACACCGGCATTGACAAAAATAACATAATCCGGGTGCATACACTTATCAGTCATAGCTTGAAAAAACTTTTGTAATAAATCAGCGCCTAAATCCTGGTCGCCCCGGCCCATACCGTTATCCCCAACCAAATAGCATACAGAGGGATTTTCACCGCCTATATCCTGACCAAAGGCGGCGTATTCCTCCTGTTTTACAGGGGATTCCAGGCCGCCGCCAAACTCGTCAGCTTCAGATACAGGTACATTCCAAGGTTTTTCCGCAATAGTCATTTTTCTCTCCTTTCGCGCCATAAGCCCAGGTTTTTTATTTTCTACCCTGGGGACAAACAGCTACGCATTTTCCACATATTCTTTTACCGAAGGTTTGCCGCACTTCGGTTAAATAGTCATCACAGCGGTGAAAATCAAATCTCTCAGCCAAGTCCTGGCGGGGCTGGAAGGAGTTACCCAATATGGCTCCAGCCGGACAAATATCGGTACAGGCGGTACAATCACCGCATTGATTGGCCATAGGCTTATCAGCAACCAAGGCCGCGTCCGTCAAAACTGTGCCTAAACGCAACCTGGGTCCAACCTCCGGGTTAATTAGGGAGCAGCTTTTGCCAATCCAGCCCAGGCCAGCCAAGGCAGCGGCCATACGGTGGCTGAAAATACTGCCCTCCTTGGTCTCACCGGCTCTCTGGGAAGCGGGTATAGGGTAAGCCTTATAACCCTCCTGCACCAAAAAATTATTGAGGCGCAAACCAATTTGGTTTATTAATCCATTGGCTATATCATAATAAGCTAAATAGGTGTGGCTGGGACTGGCCAGTAATTCCGCCACCACCGGGGAGGGCAGAAACACCGCAAAAGAAAAAGCTCTGGGATATTGGCCAAAGTCCGCGCCATAAAGGCGGCCTATGGCTTCAACATGGGGAGTTAAATCAGCGACGCCGCACAGGTTGGCCCCCCAATCTTTAGCCTTAGTTATCAGCGTTTCTTTTAAATCCATCATACAACCCAGTTAACCCCCTTCAATATTCCGAAAATATAAAAATCCATTACTATTTAATATTAGTATGGAAGGGCTGGAGCATTTCACCCTCCCGATACCGCCGGATACCCAATACCTTAGAGGCGGCAAAGGCCAACGGCCCGGCGAGAATGCTAAGCAAAGCGCCCATCTTAGCGGAACCCTGTAATACCGGGTCCACAAAGGCGGAATTGCACATAAACAGCGCCACAGTAAGGCCCACCCCAGCCACTATACCGGCTACAGCTAAATCCCGGCGGCCCATACCTTTAGGCAGATCAAAACCTAATTTTGCGCCTAAATAGCCAAAGGCGAAGATGCCGCCGCACTTACCTACAATCAAGGCCGCGGTAATCAGCAGCGTGAGAATACCAATACTGGAAAATTCCACCCCAGCGTTACATAGGCCGAAAAAGAACAGACCATAATCCACTACCGGCTTCCAGTGGCGGTTAAATTTTTCCAAAGCCCGCTCATCGTCCTCGTCATCAATATCAGTAACGTCCTCTGGTACAGCAGGCAGGAAAGGTATAATCAAGACCAAAGCTAACGAGGCGTGAATATTGGCAAAATGTAAACCCAGCCAACAGGGAATACCACCGAGAACCAAATACCAAATATAGCCATTTACGTGCATTTTTCGCAATGTGAGGGCTACGGACATCCCCAAAAGGCACAGTAAGAGATACTGGGGCAACACAGCGCCGGAGGGGTAAAAAATGGCGATAATTATCAGGCCAATAGCGTCGTCGGCAATGGCTAACAACAAAAGGTATTTGATTGCCGGGTGGCCGCCGCCAAAAACCAACTTTGCTACCAACCAGGCAATGGCAATATCCGTGGCAGTGGGTATGCCCCAACCTACAGTATACTGGGGGTCGCCAATTAACATATTTAAAAGTAAATACACCGCCACGGGGCCAGCCACCCCGCCCACTGTGGCAATGAGGGGATTAAAAGCTCTTTTTATGGGGTTTAAGGAGCCGCCGGGCAGCAAAGATTCCACAATCTCCACAGCCGCGGTGGCAAAAAAGAACACCATAAAAATATCCTCTACCAAAAAATGTATAGTAACATCATTAAATAAAGGAAAATGGATAAAGTGTTCATATGTCTCCGGGGATATATTAGCCCAGAACAATGCCACGATAATACCCACAATTAGGGGAATAGAGTATTCCTGCATGGCCTCGTGTAATTTTCTCATTGTACCTCACTGAAATTATAAAGCAACTAAAGCGCAAAATTTTTTATTTCTACATACTGAATATTGTTTTAACTGATTATTATTTTATATTTATTATAGTTTGCCAATTATTCTTATTATATCACAAAATTTGTTAAATTTTTGTGTCCATACGAGCAACCCTGCAAAAGCCGCTAAATCATTAACCTAATTCTAACCGGTTAATCTAATCTGTTTACTCCAACTTATTAATCAAGGAAGCGGCGTAACCAGCGCCGAAGCCGTTGTCTATATTAACCACAGTTATGCCGGCGGCGCAAGAGTTCAGCATAGCCAATAACGGCGCTAGGCCCTGGAAATTAGCGCCATAACCCACAGAGGTGGGCACGGCAATTAACGGCTTTTTAAATAACCCCCCCACTACACTGGGCAAAGCTCCGTCCATACCGGCAACCACCATCAGAACCCTGGCCTCACCAATTTCCTCCCTATAAGCCATAAGACGATGAATACCGGCAACGCCAACATCATAATAGCGGGTAACCTTGTTACCCATGATTTCCGCCGTAAGGGCCGCCTCCTCAGAAACGTATAAATCTGAGGTACCCGCTGATATAATTGCGATTGACCCCTGTTCTTCCTTGGCCTTTTTATATATGGTGAGAACCTGGGATATTTTATGATATTGAGCCTCTTTAATTTCCCGGCGCACTATTTCATAGATTTCCTCACTACAGCGGGTTGCCAAAATATTATCCGTTGCTGTTTTATACAGCTCTAATAATATTGCGGCAGCTTGCTCACTAGTTTTGCCGCCGCAGTAGACTACTTCCGGGAAACCGCAGCGCTTGGCCCTAGCGTGATCCACCTTGGCAAAGCCTAAATCTTGAAAATTATCTTCCGACCAGCTTCTAATCAACTGCTCCTCATCTATTTTATCGGCCTTAAAATCCCGTAAAGCCTGGCGCAATTCCTGAGCGTTCATTTTTACTCCCCATTATTAACATTTATTAAATATTTTAAAGCCATATTCAAGCTTTACTCCCTATTGTACTCCAAAAAGGAAAAAAGGTAAATAGGGTTGTAAAACAGGTTTTTCTCAGTTATAATAAAATATTGAAAATAATTTTACTCAGGAGGGCGGACCATGGCGTTATCTTGCGGCATAGTAGGTTTACCCATGACAGGGAAAACCACCTTATTTAACTTACTTACAGGTCAGGAAATGGAAACCAGTAACTTTTATTCAGGGAAAACCCAGGCCAATGAGGGCATAGCCTTTATTCCCGATGCCAGAGTTGATTTCCTCACTGAGATGTATAAACCAAAAAAGAAAACCTACGCTCAGTTAGAGGTTATAGATATACCCGGCCTGGTTCAGGGCGCCAGCAAGGGACAGGGCACTGGCAACAGCTTTTTAAAAGCCATTGGCGAAGTGGATGTTCTTGTCCACGTTTTGCGTTCCTTTGAAAATGACGATATTATCCACGTTGACGACAGCATTAACCTCCAACGGGATATTGATACCATAGATACGGAACTTCTGCTCTCAGACTTGGATATCTGCGAGACTAGGCTTTCCCGTATCGCCGGACAGAGCAAAAAAAAGACTGAAAACGAACTAGAGGAACCGGTACTGCGTAAAATCAAAGCAGCCCTGGAGAACGAAACTCCCATGAGTTCCCTGGAACTCAGCGAGGAGGAACAGGAAGCCGTGGTACATCTCTCCTTCCTGACCAATAAACCGATGGTTTTAGTTGTTAACTTAGACGAAGAACAATTTAAAACCAATGAATACCCCCATAAAGAGTATTTATACCAATACGCTAAGGATACCAAAAGAGAGCTGTTGGAAATCTGCGCCCAAACTGAGGCGGAAATAGCCCAGCTAGACCAAGAGGACAGAGCTTTATTCCTGGAGGACCTCAACATCAAGGAACCGGGGATCAACCGGCTGGCGCAAACGGTTTATAAAAGCTTGGGGTTAATCTCCTTTCTCACCGCCGGCGCAGACGAGGTAAGGGCCTGGACTATACGGCAAGGCTTAACCGCCAAAAAGGCGGCGGGTAAAATTCACTCAGATATTGAACGCGGCTTTATCCGGGCGGAATTAATCGCCTATGATGATTTGCTAAAGTGTCAAACCATGGTAAAAGCTAAGGAACAGGGACTCTTACGCTTAGAGGGCAAAGAGTACATCATGGCGGACGGCGATATTGTGAATTTCCGCTTTAATGTGTGAGGAATTTTTATGAAAGCTGTGACCATTTACACTGACGGCGCCTGTTCCGGCAATCCCGGTCCTGGGGGCTGGGGCGCGATTTTAGAGTTTAAAGGTGTGGAAAAAGAAATCAGCGGTTTTCACCCCTGCACCACCAATAATATTATGGAGCTTACCGCGGCGCTGGAAGCCTTAAAAATGTTGAAAGAGCCCTGCCAGGTTATGCTCTACAGTGACAGCGCCTATTTAGTTCGGGGTTTCCAGGAACATTGGGTGGATAACTGGCAGCGCAACGGTTGGCAAAATAGTAAAAAAGAACCGGTGGCCAACCGGGAAATCTGGCAAGAGCTGATAGCACAGAACCAAAAGCACAAAATAACCTGGTTCAAGGTTAAGGGCCATAGCGATAATGAATTAAATAACCGCTGTGATAAATTAGCTACCGATGAAATTAAAAAGCATAAAGCCTAAACTAATATGGCAAACCCCCCGGCATTCTCTGCCGGGGGGTTTATTGGTGCCTAAGGCAATTTTTTTATTATTTTGGAGGCGCATAAACCCTCATAACCTACCCTACTTTGACTTGGACAGTAGGCAAACAGTGGCTGGCCACATAAACTTCCAATACCTAAGTTAATTTTACCAGTACCTCTCCAGATACATCATTCTTTAGCGGCTTATTTAATCCTCTTCCGATTCAACGTCCTCGGATTTTAAGGCAAAGCCGTAATCTAACATCAAGGTACAATCCTCATAACGCCGGGAACTATTTAAAGCAACCGCCAGCAGCTCCACATCATCACGCTCCGCCGTGGCAATTAAGCACTTGCCCGCCATATCCGTAGTACCTGTTTTCAACCCTGTCGCACCGTTGTAGGAGAAAAGGAACCGATTAATATTAGTAAGGGGCAGCTCCTTTTCGGGGCTCAGCCAAGTAAAAGTATGGCTTAACGTGGCCGCTATATCCGCTAGAGCATCGTCCTCCATAAAAGCAACGCCAATAATAGCCAAATCATAAGCTGTGGTTTTTTGCTCAGGGTCAGAATAGCCATTGGAGTTTATGGAATCAGTATTTATGGCCCCCAAAGCCCAGGCTTTTTTGTCCATTAGTTTGCTGTAAAATACTTCGTCAGACACCATATAATCCGCCATGGCCACCGCTGCGTCGTTAGCGGAATAAAGCATCATACCATAGAGCAGCTCTCCGGCTTCTAAAATATCCCCCTCCGTGAGATTGAGGAGTTGGCCCGCATACAGGCTATCCACTAACGGCCCCACCATAACGTCATCCTGGAAATCAATATAGGGATAAGCTGTCAATATATTGAGTAGCTTAATCAAACTGGCTGGGGCCATAGGGGTAAGGCCCTCCTTGGCCCAAAGAACTTCCTTGGTTTCCATATCCATAATTAAGCCTGCGTCAGCTCTAATTTCCGGTTCCGGCCGGGCCTCGTCAGCCCAAACTCCCCAGGGAAATGCAACCAATAACGCCACTAAAAAACCGCCCAGACAAATAAATTTTTTCATAACTCCACCTCATTAAATATTTAGTACAGAGTTATGAAAATATGACCCCCAAGCAATTTTAATTTTTGTCGCTATTGGGGATTTTAGGGGCAAAGTAGGCCTTGTTATGAAGATAGGAGGGATCATTAGGCCGTATTTTACCAGCCTCCTCATTGGCAGCAACCGCTTTTTCATACTCACCTAAATGGTCGTAAATAACCGCTAACTGTATCCAAGGGATATAGCCATAACAATCCAACGCCACAAAAGCGCCGGGGTGAGCTTGGGGGTCACAGCTTAACGCTGTTTCATACCAAAATTGTCCTTGCCGCCAGCCGGAACGCCGCAACCACCAGGCTCCAATAGCGCAGCATATTTCCGCTCTAGGGCCATCATAGGAAAGCGATTGCAATAAAGCCTGAATTTCACTTTGGCTATCATTTATATTGCGATAGCAGGTGGCTAAGTCACCGCAAGCGGTGATTTGGTTTTCCAGCCAAGCGTCAGGCTGGGTTAAAAAAGCCTTTAACGCCTTAATAGCTTCAGACCAGCGGCGGTGGAACATCAACTCCCGGCCATAATAAAACTGAGCGCGGGTGTCCAATTCTTCGCCTAGAGCCAATCTTTTTTCATAGATACGCAAATTGCGGTCCGGATCGCCACTGCCGCACTTTTTATGGCAAACGGCAATATCAGAATTTATGCCAATGCCTTGTTGGGGAATAACCTCGTGAACAGCCCCAACCCATTGGGGGTTATCCGAACGCCGCAATAGCCTCTCCCGGTTATAGGAAAAGGTTGGCTCACCCTTGCTATCGAAAGCCGCATGGTACAACATATTCACAACTGAAACCTCCGGGGATAAAGTACTCTTCAGTTTTATCAGTTTTTCTACATCGGTTTTTAACATAACATCGTCAGCGTCCAACCATAAGATATAGTCCTGAGTAGCTAGGGAAAAGGCGTAGTTGCGAGCCGCGGCAAAGTGATCCCGCCAGGTAAAATCGTAAACCTTAGCGCAGTAGGATGCCGCTATATCTTTCGTATCGTCTGTAGAGCCGGTATCCACCACTATAATTTCATCTACAGCCTCACACACAGATTCCAGGCAGCGCCCTAAAACGGCGCTTTCGTTTTTTACTATCATACAAAGACTTATTGTTATCATTTTAGCCCTCCTAAATATTATCTTGAATATTCTCTAAACTTTTCACAAAAAATCAGGTTTGCCCATATGGTAAAGGAGAGAAGAATCAAGCCTTCTCCCTAAAATACTATGAAAAGAGTGATAGTTTTGACAACATATAACAGAATACCTCGCCCTTTAACAAATCCCAATCAAGTAAATCAATGTTCTTGTCGGCCCCAACCCAGATGCTGCCACTGCCCCCAACCAGGTCCCACTGGACCTATCGGCCCCCAAGGACCCCAGGGTGTTCAGGGTCTACAAGGCGTTCGCGGTCCTATAGGCCCCACCGGTCCTAGAGGCTGTCCTGGAGTTGACGGCGCTACTGGCCCGCAAGGACCCCAGGGTAATCCTGGCATACCTGGCCCCACTGGACCTATCGGCCCCCGTGGTTGTCCCGGCGCAGATGGAGCTGTCGGACCCCAAGGCCCTCAAGGTTTACCGGGCATGAACGGAGTCACAGGGCCCACTGGGCCAATAGGCCCCCGTGGTTGCCCCGGCATTGATGGAGCCACCGGAGCTACCGGCCCCACCGGAGCTACCGGCGCAACAGGAGCTACCGGACCCGCTGGGCCTACTGGACCCGCCGGACCTACCGGAACACCTGGCGCTACCGGAGCCACCGGCGCTTCGGGTGCAGCAGGAGCTACTGGACCCGCTGGACCTACTGGACCCGCCGGTCCTACTGGACCCATCGGTCCTACCGGACCTACTGGACCTACTGGCGGGGCAGCAACTGTAGCAGTTGGTACCGTAGCAACTGGCGATCCCGGCACTGATGTGCAAATTACTAATAGCGGTACCAATGAAGCAGCTGTTCTAAACTTTACTATACCCCAGGGTGACACTGGTGCTACCGGCGCTACCGGCGACGCTGGACCCACTGGGCCCGCCGGACCTACTGGCGACGCTGGGCCTGCTGGACCCACCGGACCTACTGGCGACGCTGGGCCTGCTGGACCTACCGGACCTACTGGCGACGCTGGGCCTGCTGGACCTACCGGACCTACCGGCGACGCTGGGCCTGCCGGACCTACCGGACCTACTGGCGACGCTGGGCCTGCTGGACCTACCGGACCTACTGGCCCAACCGGACCTACCGGACCCACTGGCGGAACGACGACTGTGACAGTTGGCACTGTGACAACTGGCAATCCCGGCACTGATGCGCAAATTACTAATAGCGGCACTGATGATGCAGCCGTTTTGGACTTTGTAATTCCCAGGGGCGCGACTGGCAGCACCGGCGATGCTGGACCTACCGGACCTGCTGGACCCACTGGCGACGCTGGACCTACCGGACCTGCAGGGCCTACTGGCGACGCTGGCCCCACCGGACCTGCCGGACCCACTGGGCCTACTGGCGACGCGGCCACTGTGACAGTTGGTACTGTAACAACCGGCAATCCCGGCACTGACGTACAAATTACTAATAGCGGCACTAATGAAGCAGCTATTTTAGATTTTGTAATTCCCCGGGGCGAAACTGGTAGTCTTGTAACCCCTGATGTTCTGGTGGCAGTAAATGATGCCGACCAAACTTCTACAGCCGGGGGCGCATTAACCTATAACGCTACCCCCTTGGTATCCGGCACAGCAATTAGCCACACTACAGGGGCTGCCAATATAACAATAAGCGAAAATGGTATATACCAAGCCACCTTCAAGGCAACTGTATCGCCTGACGCAGGCGCTGCCATTCCGGCGACACTTGCCATATCAATAAACTTAAATGGTACCCC
>DXZC01000063.1 GCA_019415505.1 Peptococcaceae bacterium
ATTGTGTACAATAGAATAATCCAAGAGGGCAAAGGGATGAGCTCCCCCCCACCAGCCCGGCGTATTGGTTGGGTAACGCCCGTGGGCAGTCCAGCTATACCCTTGGTATTCTTCTAAACGGTAAAAACGGCCCACATCTTCGGGAAAACCAACAGCCTTAAATACACCCATATTTTTACCGCTGGAAAACACATAAGCTCCTTCAATATAGGAATTGATTTTAATAACGCAGCGCACCACAAATTCATCCTCAGCTAATTGGCTGGCTTCCAACTTAGTATGTAGCGGCAGGACAAAGTAACGCCAGATTAAAGGCTCGTCAGTAATACGGCGGTGTTGTCGGGTGGGTATTTTCGACAGGTTGATGATATCAAAATGTCGGTTTAAAAATTCCTCGCAATCTGCTTTAGCGCTGGGCGTATCATAAAACACGTGAAAAGCGTAAGCCTCCGCATATTGCGGGTAAATACCATAGCCGGCAAAGCCGCCGCCCAGACCGTTGGATCGGTGGTGCATAGTAGCTATAGAATCCACAATTTTGCCGCCGTTAATCATGGCGCCGCTTCTGGATATAAGGCCGGAAATGGCGCAACCAGACGGAATTCTAATTTCTCCCTCTTTGTTCATTTTTTCTACCCCCTTTAAGAGAAAGCCTAATTCAGCCGGGCTATTCCCCTTAAATATTAAATATATAAAAAAAGACAAAGATGAAGTAAGTACGCCGGGCGTACAAACAGACATCTTTGTCTTTAAAATATTATATTACAGCTAATAAATAATGTCAAGAAATATTTAGGGAGAGGGCTAAAATTTTTTTGTTCTAACTCCGCTTCAGCTATAGCCAATATACTATGACCGCGGCAAATTCCCGCAAATATACTACCGGCGCCATATACCAGGATAAATCACCGTGATAATGGCTAGCGGATAGTCCCACATCTTGAGCTATTTTACCAGCGCGGTAAATATGAAAACTATTGGTCACATATGCCACCTTATAACCAGAGGGGAGCTTTTCAGCCAATAGCTCTTGCGCAAAGAGAAAATTTTCCCTGGTAGAGGTAGATTTTGCCTCAATGATAATTTTAGACCGGGGCACACCTAAATTAAGCAGGTATTTAGCTTCAGCCTGTCCCTCTGGTATTGTCTCCTGGGGTCCTTGACCGCCGGTTGTGACGATTATAGCCTCCGGGTTATTTAACCAATATTCATAAGCCGCGTCCAAACGTTTAGCTAAGGTCAGGCTAACTTTATCCCCTCTTAAACCGGCACCTAAAACTATAACAGCGTCCTCCGTATAGGTTACGTTATCATGGTTGCCATAGCTGGCTAAAAAAATTATGACGCCAAATAAGCAAGCTAAAAGCAAATAGCCCAAATAACGCAGCCAGAGCAAAACACCTTGGGACATAAAATTATTTATCTGGTCAAAAAAGATACCATAGAGCAGAAAAAACAAGCCCATGAAAATGGTAAGAAGCCAACCCATATTATAATTGGAGACAAAGGCTAAAAAAACCACCTCCAGCACCAGGAGGGAGCCGGCTACTATCAGCAGAATCTTTATCATTATTTTCATAATCCCCCACGCTTCAGCAGAGTTCAGTAATTATTAAATTACAGGAAAAAAGGGGCGTATCGCGCCCCTGTTAATTATCAATTTGCTCTAAAATTTCATCGCTTATTTCAAAATTACTGTAAGCGTTTTGCACGTCGTCATGGTCATCTAAAGCGTCGTAAAGTCTTAAAACTTTTGCCGCGTCGTCAGCATCCTCAACAGCCACAGTATTCTTCGGTATTCTTGTTACCTCAGCTTCTTCGATTTCCACGCCGGCATCATTCAAGCCTAAGCGCACATTTTCCAACTCCTCGGGTCGGGTAATAATCTCAGCCTGACCGGCCTCAAAGGTAACGTCATCAGCACCGGCGTCTAAGGCGGCCATCATAACGTCATCCTCGTCCTTGCCGTCCATCGGTACAACAATGCGCCCCACCCGATCGAACATCCAGGCCACGCAACCGGTCTCCCCTAGATTACCGCCATTGCGGGAAAAAAGGTAACGTATCTCACTAGCGGTACGGTTGCGGTTATCAGTCATTATTTCTAAGAGGATTGCCGTGCCGGAAGGCCCGTAACCCTCGTAAATCACTTCGTCATACTTTGCGCCCTCGCCGTCGCCGGCAGCCTTTTGAATACAGCGCTGAATATTATCATTGGGCATATTGGCAGCTTTAGCTTTTTGAATTATGAGTTTTAAACGAAAGTTACCGTCTGGGTCAGGTCCGCCCTGCTGTACGGCCACAGCTAACTCCTTGGCAATTTTTGTAAATATTTTGCCTCTTTCCGCATCCATTTTGCCCTTTTTCCGTTTAATATTGGCCCATTTAGAATGTCCACTCATATAATTATCCTCCTGCACAGCTTTTTATGTCTTAGCCCCAGATAAGCCAGGGCTGAGTTTACACCTTATGTAACCTAAATATTTTATCATAAACATATATTATTGTCAAAAAATCACCGCTTTAAAAAGCGATGATTTTATTTACGTCGGACAACAAATCACACCGCCGCCGATCAGCACATCACCCTCATAAAAAACTGCATATTGACCAGGAGTTACTGATTTTTGTTGACGCTCTAATCTTACCTCAGCCTGAGAATCCCCCTGGGGCCTGACAACACAGGGCACGGCTTCACTCAAATAACGAATCTTTACTGTAGCGGCAAATTCCGAGCTACTCTCCTTGCCGGGTAGCAAATAATTCATCTGCTCCACCGTAAAAGCCTGGGAGTACAACTCCGCCTCCTCACCTAAATATACGGCGTTAGCAGTTAAGTCCAAACCTGTAACATACATAGGATAACCAAAGGCAATACCTATACCCCGGCGCTGACCCTTGGTATAAAAAGGTAAGCCCTTATGCTGCCCCAATATATTGCCTTCCTTGTCCAAAAAATTCCCCGGCTGAAACTTATGGGGATACTGCCGCATCACAGCGGCATAATCGTCCTGGGGGATAAAGCAAATTTCTTGACTATCGCCCTTATGGGCTACAGGCAGACCAATTTCGGCGGCTATTTCCCTAATTTGCCCTTTTGTATATTCCCCCAGAGGAAAGACCAAACGCCCGATATCCTCCTGCCGCAACTGGCAAAGCACATAGCTCTGATCTTTGCGCAAATCAGCGGCCCGCTGTAACAAGCCGTCCTGAATACGGACATAGTGTCCGGTAGCTACCTTAGTTATACCTAAAGCATCGGCAGCAGCTAGCAGCTTGGGGAATTTCATATGGCGGTTACAATAAACACAGGGGTTAGGGGTACGGCCCTGAGCATACTCATCGATAAAATAGCTTAAAACCTCGGCTTCAAACTCCTCTTTTATATCCTCCACCTGGTGAGGTATCTTAAAAAAATCCGCCACTAATTTAGCGTCCGCCGCTACAGCAGCCCTATCCTCCGGGGCGCCACAGGTTAAAAAGGTATAGCCGTAAACCTCGTAACCTGCCTCTTGCAATAAATGAACCGTCACAGCAGAATCAACGCCGCCGCTGAGGGCCACTAATATTTTTTCCATACTATTTTTTCCAATTCCTGATTTTTTCCAGCCACTCCCGAATTTTGCCTTCTCGTCCTTGAGTAGTGGGCTGATAATAGATTTTATCCTTGAGCTTATCCGGCAAGTAATCTTGCTTTACCATGGCGTTAGGAAAATCATGGGGGTATTTATATGCCACCCCGTTGCCTAACCCCTTACGGACGCCGCTATGATGTGCGTCCCGCAGATGGAGGGGGACTTCTCCGATGTCCCCGTGTTTGACATCTTGCAGCGCTGCGTCTATGCCCAAAATTACAGCATTGCTTTTGGGGGCCAAAGACACATAAATTACAGCCTCCGCCAGAGGTATACGGGCTTCCGGCAAGCCGATAGCGCGCAAAGCCTGAAAAGCGGAAGTAGCTATTACTAAAGCTTGGGGATCCGCCATACCAACGTCCTCTGCGGCACAAATCATTATCCGACGGGCGACAAATTCCATGTCCTCACCGGCGGCAATCATGCGGGCCAGCCAATGCAGAGCAGCGTCAGGGTCAGAGCCTCGCATACTCTTGATAAAAGCGGAAATTACATCATAGTGGCTGTCGCCGTCTTTATCATAGCGCACATGTTTTTTCTGCACCGCTTCTTCAATATTAGCTACCGATAAAACAATAGCGCCATTGGGGTCAGCAGGGGTTAGCCCCACCACAGTTTCTAAGGCGTTCAAGGCCACTCGAGCATCGCCATTGCTGAGTATAGCTAAGGCTGTAAGCTCCTCCTCGCCGTAAACAACCTTTATTTGCCCTAAACCCCTTTCCTCGTTGGCCAAAGCGCGAATAATAATATTTTTGATATCGTCAGTTGTGAGGGGCTCCAACTGGTATACTCTGGCCCGGGAGAGGAGGGCTTTATTCACCTCAAAATAGGGGTTTTCCGTAGTAGCGCCAATAAAGGTAATTATGCCGTTTTCTACAGAGGGCAATAAAGCGTCCTGCTGGGTTTTATTAAAGCGGTGTATTTCATCAATAAATAGAATGGTCTTTTTATGATAAAACTTTAGCTGCTCCCCAGCCTCCTGCACCACCGCCATAATATCCGCCTTACCCGCCGATATAGCGCTCAAGGGGACAAAAATGGACTCAGTAGTTTTAGCTATTATTTCCGCCAGGGTAGTTTTACCTGACCCTGGCGGTCCGTACAAAATTAAGGAACCTGTTTTATCTGCCAAAATAGCCTTACGCAATAGCGACCCCGGCCCGAGGATTTCCCGCTGCCCCATATACTCGTCAAGGTTTTGCGGCCGCATCCGAGCTGCCAAGGGCAGAACGCTCTTGGCTTGTTCCTCAAATAAATCCATACTTACAATATCCTTTAGTTATTAAGGCTCTTTTTTATCAAAGCGCTCAATTCTTCTTTGTCATGGTACCCAACAATACGTTCTATTTCCTGACCATTGCGGAACAAGATTAAAGTGGGAATATTCATCACGCCATAACTTGAAGCTATGGCCGGGTTTTCGTCAACATTTACTTTGCCAACCTTTAGACTATCCTGAAAAGCCGCGGCCACTTCGTCAACTACCGGAGAAACCATTTTACAGGGTCCGCACCAAGCTGCCCAGAAATCCACCAAAGCGGGGACAACGCCGTTGACATAATCACCAAATGTTTCATTATTCAAGGTTGCTACTTTATCAGCCATAATATACTCCTCTCTTTTACTATTACTTCCTATTTTTTCCTCACAGTTGAGATGACCCAGGAGGCCATTAACAAGCCCGCTGCTGGCGGCACTAAACAGGAACTGGCGGGAACATGGCGCTCACCTTCAACAAGGCCCTTAGTTAAAGGCTCCTCGTCAGAATATACTACTGTCACACCATTTTCTATACCAATTTCCCGCAACTTCCGCCGTACACTCCGGCAGAGGGGACAAACTGATGTTTGGGATATGTCCTCTATCCGCAGTCGGGATATATCCAACTTATTGCCGGTACCCATGGCGGATATTAAAGGAATCCCCTGTTCTCTACAGTATTTAATGAGAGCTATTTTGCCGGGCACATCATCAATAGCGTCAATTACGCAGTCCGAAGGTTGGTTAAAAAACCGCGCCACATTTTCCGGCGTAACCCTCTGGCACAGGGCCTTAACCTCAGCTGCCGGATTTATTTCCTGAACCCTGGCAGCCATAACCTGGACTTTTTTTTGACCTACAGTAGAACTCAAGGCCTGTATTTGCCGATTGATATTATGAAGAGCAATCTCGTCAAAGTCAATCAGAACTAAATGGCCAACACCACTGCGGGCCAGGGCCTCCACAGCATAGGAGCCAACGCCGCCCAGGCCAAAAACTAGCACCCGGCTTTGGCTCAGCTTATAAAAATCATCCTGACCTATTAATGGTACTAAACGGTTAAAGCGTTCATCTCCCATCAGCAAGCCCTCTTTCTCTCTTCCTTTTCCTAGACCCAGCCTTTGCCTTTATAACATTGGCTGGAATAAATAAATCCCCGCATATGCCGTGGACTTCGTTTTGCTCCCTGCAGTATTTGCAGGTGGGTATCCTCCTCGCCACTTTCTTTGTCCCCCCTCAGGGGCATAAAGTCCATGGCCAGAGCCGGATTCCCGTATAATCGGTGTAGGTACAAAACGTAAGCCGCCACGCACAACGCAGGGATTTTCTAAACATATTCTACTACATTCCCCAAGAAAAAGCAAGAACAAACAATTTCCATTCATAAAATAAAGTTTCCGGTTTCCCAGGTCACATTAAACAATTTACGCTTATATTATGTGGAATGCTCGCTAATCTATGCAGGAAAAGTTTGCTTTTAATCTTCCGCCTTTTCCCGCAGCTCTAAATTTAATTCTCGAAGCTGTTTAGCAGCTACGCCACAGGGTGAAGCCGTGGTCAAGCAGGTAGCGCTTTGTGTTTTGGGGAAGGCAATAACATCGCGAATGCTCTTCCTGCCGGTCATCAGCATAACCATACGGTCTATACCAAAGGCAATGCCGCCATGAGGTGGAGTGCCGTACTGTAAAGCAGTGAGGAAATAACCAAATTTTTCCTTAATATCCTCTTCACTAAGGCGCAAAAGTTCAAAAACCTGGGCTTGAATTTCACTGTCGTGAATACGTATGCTGCCGCCGCCCAATTCTACGCCGTTTAAAATCATATCGTAAGCTTTGGCCCGCACCTTTTCCGGTTGTGTCATTAAGATATCTAAATCCTCGTCCATCGGCATGGTAAAAGGATGATGTTTAGCCACATAGCGTTCTTCCTCATCGTCATATTCAAACATGGGGAAGTCCACTACCCAAAGGAAATTATTAGCCTCCGGCGCGATAAGGTTATCCCGCCGTGCCACTTCATTTCTGAGATTACCCAAAACATTACAGGTAGTCTCATAGTTATCACTAATGAACATTACAACATCGCCGGTTTCGGCCTCCATACGCTGTAATATGGCGTCGATTTGCTCGGGGGTAAAAAACTTGGCAATGGGCGATTTTACTTTATCCTCGCCGCCGGTAACCACCATCCAAGCCATGCCTTTAGCCCCAAAAATACCGGCATATTTAGTGAGGTCGTCTAATTCCCGGCGGGAAAAATGTTCGCCGCCCTTCACGGTTATACCTTTAACCACGCCGCCTTTAGCCACATTAGCGGCAAAAACTTTAAAATTTGAATCTTTGGCAATATCGCTAATATCCTTTAGCTCCATGCCAAAGCGAAGGTCAGGTTTATCGGAGCCAAAGCGTTCCATAGCCTCAGCGTAGCTTAAACGAGGAAATGGTGTGGGAATTTCCACAGACAGCAGCTCCCGGTATATTTGGGCCATCATCTCTTCCATGATAGTCATTATGGCTTCCCGGTCAATAAAGGACATCTCTATATCAAGCTGGGTAAACTCAGGTTGCCGGTCCGCCCGTAAATCCTCATCCCGAAAACAACGGGCGATTTGGAAATATTTGTCTACCCCGGAAATCATTAACATCTGTTTATAAAGCTGGGGCGACTGGGGCAAACCATAAAATTCACCAGGGTGTACCCGGGATGGCACCAAATAATCACGGGCGCCTTCCGGCGTACTTTTACCCAAAATGGGGGTTTCTATTTCCCAAAAGCCCTGGGAGTCTAAAAAATTCCGTATCAGCATAGTAAGGTCATGGCGCAGCTTAAAATTCTGCTGCAACTCGGGACGGCGCAAATCTAAATAACGGTATTTCAAGCGCACATTTTCGTCACAGTCCACCTTGTCCTCAATGAGAAAGGGCGGGGTTTTAGCGCTGCTAAGTATTTCCATTGAGGTCGCATATACTTCAATATCACCAGTGCTTATATTGGCGTTTTCCTGTCCCGCGGGGCGAATAGATACCTTACCGGTAGCCTTAATAACATATTCCGGCCGGGCTTTTTCACCCAGAGTGAAATAATCTCCCGCTATATCGGGATCCAAAACCAACTGGACAATACCAGTACGGTCCCGCAGGTCTATGAATATCAGACCGCCATGGTCGCGGCGGCGCTGAATCCAACCGCAGAGAGTAACTGTTTCCGCGTTGTTCTGTTTGTTTACCTCGCCACAATAGTGGGTTCTGTTCATTGCTTCATCCTCCTGATAACCTCTTCTGTTATAGCCGCTATTTTTACAGTTGTCTGGGTAGCGTCGGTCATATCACGCAATATAGCTGCGTCTTGGGCCAATTCGTCCTCCCCTAAAATTACAGCATACTTTACTTTGAGACGACCCGCCGCCTTTAACTGAGCTTTTAAACTTTTAGAGCCATAGTCCATTTCAACCCTAATGCCCTGGGCCCGCAGAGCTACAGCAATATTAAATAAGGTTGCTTTGGCCTCGTCCCCCATAGACGCCAAAAACACGTCACACTGGTCATTTTCCGGGAAGCTAAGACCTTGGGCTTCCATGGCAGAGAATACCCGTTCCATACCCAGGGCAAACCCTACGCCGCAAGTTTCCGGGCCGCCTATTTCCTTGATTAGACCGTCATAACGCCCGCCGCCGCAAATGGCGCTTTGGGCGCCAATATCCTCTAACAGTATTTCAAAGGCGGTTTTCGTGTAGTAGTCCAAGCCCCGCACTAACCTGGCGTCCACATGGTAGGGTATCTCAGCCGCTGACAAATAGCCTTTTACCTTGGCAAAGTGTTCCTCACATTCGGTGCAAAGGCAATCCAAAATTGTGGGGGCGTTAACTATCAGCGCCTGGCATTTTTCATTCTTACAATCAAAAATCCGCAGGGGATTTTTCTCAAACCTGCCGCGACAGTCAGCGCATAGTTCGTCCAAAGCTGGGCGCAAAAATTCCTGTAGCGCCTTTTTATGCTCCTGCCGGCAATGAGGACAACCGACGCTATTTAGTCGCACGGAAAGCCCTTGTAAGCCCAATTTATTGTAAAATGTCAGGGCAAAAGCTATAACCTCGCTATCTAAAGCCGGGTCCTGGGAGCCAAAGGCTTCCAAACCAAACTGGTGGAATTGGCGGAACCGCCCCTTTTGCGGGCGTTCATAGCGAAACATGGGGCCAATATACCACAGTTTTACCGGTTGAGGCTGGGCGTGTAATTTATGCTCAATATAGGCGCGAGCTGTTGAAGCGGTACCTTCCGGACGCAGAGTTATGCTTCGCCCGCCCTTATCCTCAAAGGTGTACATTTCCTTATTGACAATGTCGGTAGTTTCCCCAACACCGCGTAAAAATAAGTCCGTAGCTTCAAAAATTGGGGTACGCAACTCCTCATAACCATAGGCGGCGGCAGTTTCCCGCAATATTTTTTCTATATATTGCCATTTGGCCGTGTCAATGGGTAAAAAGTCATTCGTTCCCTTGGGCCTTGTTATGCTCATCTTCCATTACCTCACAAAGGGATTGCCATTAATTTCATCACGAATGGTAGTAACCATACCATGACCGGGACAAACCAAAGTTTCGCCAGGCAAAACCAATAATTTATTTTTTATACTATCTATCAAAGCGCCATAGTCGCCGCCGGGTAAATCCGTGCGGCCAATAGAGCCCATAAATAGGCTATCGCCGGAAAAGACAACACCTTCGCCATAGAGGGAAATACCGCCGGGAGTATGCCCTGGGGTGTGAATAACCTCCAGAGAGCAGTTGCCAAAGACAATATTATCGCCCTCCTGCAACAGGCTATCGGCAGCGTGGGCCTGAGACCTGGTGCCCATCATATTAGAAGCGTTCATTGCTGGGTCGGTAAGGAACGGAGCGTCCGCCTCATGAATGTAAACAGGCACTGAGAGCGCCTGTGATACGTCAACATTAGCGCCAATATGATCCCAATGACCGTGAGTATTCACGATAGCCTTTACTTTTAAGGCCTTTTTGGCAATATTTTGCAAAATCAGCTCAGAACTACCACCCGGGTCGATAACAATACCTTCCTTAGTATCTTTATCATAGGCAAAATAGCAATTTGTGCCCAAGGGCATGACCTCGGTTTTATATACTTCCATATATTTATCCTTTCTCCAAAAAATACTATAAAGACGTAAAGACGTTCATTAAGAGTCTGTTGTGACAATAAAAGTTGCCGGTCCCCAATTAACAGACTCCACCAACATATCACTTTGAAACACGCCAGTTTCCGTTTTTAGGCCCCTGGAACGCCACAATTCTATGAGCCTTTCATAGAATAACCGGGCCTTCTCCGGCGGCGCCGCCTCAGAGAACCCCGGCCGCCGGCCTTTGCGGCAGTCGCCATATAAGGTAAACTGGGAAACCAATAAAATTTCCCCGGCCACATCCACCAGGGAGCGGTTCATCTTATCCTCAGCATCGGGGAAAATACGCAAATGGGGGATTTTTTCAGCTATAAATTTAAGTTCCTTATCCGTATCCTCCTGGGCCACACCTAAATAAACCAATAGGCCAAGGCCTATGGCCCCTGTTACCTTACTGTCCACAGTGACAGAAGCGCTCTTTACTCTTTGTACTACACATTTCATCTTTATTCCTCTTGATGTTTACCATGTATTACCCGGCGTACCCGGCTTACACCACGTAGTTTGCGAAGTTTATTAATAATAAATTCCAAATGTTCGTTACTTTTTACTTCTATTTTCACATTAACATGGGCCATACCATTTTTACCGGAACGGCCGAAAACTGAATTAATGCCGCTTTTAGTATCGGAAATTGCCGTCATTACATCGGTAGTTAACCTATCTCTGTCTTGGGCATAAACCTCTATTTCCGCCTGGAAGCGGCTGTCTGTACTCTCTGCCCAAAAGACTTCTATAAAGCGGGCCTCATCTACGCCATGCTTTAGGCTATTACAATCCTTACGGTGTACGGTAATACCTTTACCTTTAGTTATGTAGCCTATAATCTCATCTCCAGGCAGCGGGTTGCAGCAGCGACCAAAGCGAATCATTATATTATCAACATCCTTCACAGAAACGCCTAAGGAATTGCTGCGCTGCTCTTTAAAGGGCTTTACTTCCGGAACCTCCGGCGGCTCCTCATAACGGATTTCATCTTTTATAGCGTTGATAACCCCATTAATATTTATGTGATTCTCCGCTAAAGCTATAAAAAAGCTCTCAATATAATTATATTTATAGCGCTTGGCAATGCCCATGATTTTTTCACCCTTTAAATAAGGGGCCATAGTAGTGCCATAGCGTTTTATTTCGTGTTCATAAAGATCCTTACCCCTGGCAATAAGCTCCTCCCGCTGCTCCTTCCGGAACCAGCTCCTAATTCTATTCTTAGCCTGGGGGGTTTTTACAATACTCAGCCAATCCCGGCTGGGTTTTCCGGCTTTGGAGGTAATTATTTCCACAATATCGCCGTTATGCAGCTCATTATCAAAGGTAACAATGCGGCCGTTTATTTTCGCCCCCACAGCCCTATGGCCTACCTCAGTATGAACCCGGTAGGCAAAATCCAAGGGGCAGGAACCCTTTGGCAGCTCAAACACATCGCCTTTAGGGGTAAAAACATAGACGGCGTCGTCAAAAAGGTCGCTCTTGATTGACTCCATAAATTCATCGGCGTCCCGGACTTCCTTTTGCCAGTCCAGCATTTGCCGCAGCCAATTCAGTTTTTCCGCTGCTTTACTATTACTGTCATTACCTTCTTTATACTGCCAATGGGCGGCAATACCGTGTTCAGCCACATGGTGCATTTCCTTGGTGCGAATCTGTATTTCCAAAGGTTCACCGTTAGGGCTAATAATTGTGGTGTGAATTGACTGATACATATTTTGTTTGGGCAGGGCAATATAATCCTTAAAACGCCCTGGCATGGGGGTCCATAAGCTATGAACAATCCCTAAAACCCCGTAACAGGCGGAAACATCATCCACAATAACCCTGAGGGCCAGTAAATCATAAATTTCCGTTAAGGGCTTATTTTGTTGGCGCATTTTATTATAAATGCTATAAAAATTTTTCGGCCTACCGTAAATCTCCGCCTTTATGCCGGTATCCTGAAGCTTACGGCGGAGTATATCTATAACGGCCTCAATATATTCCTGGCGCTTCTCCCTGGTTACGGCTATTTCCTCAACTAATCTTTTATACTTAGACGGCTCCAGAGTTTTTAAGGACAAGTCCTCCAATTCCCACTTAAATTGGAAGATACCCAAACGGTTGGCTAAAGGAACGTAAATATCCAGGGTTTCCTGGGCAATGGCCCGGCGTTTGGCCTCAGAGGAATGATAACCCAAGGTACGCATATTATGGAGTCTATCAGCCAGCTTAATAATAATAACCCGTATATCCGTGGCCATAGCAAAGAACATTTTACGCATGTTCTCCATTTTTTGCTCGCTTTTAGTGCGGCCGTCCAATTTACTTAACTTGGTGACGCCGTCAGTGAGAATAGCTACGGTTTTACCAAAACTTTCTTCTATGCCTTTAGCAGTTATGGCAGTATCTTCCACCACGTCATGGAGGAGTCCAGCCATAATCGTAGCATCGTCAGCCTCAATAGATGTTAAGATAACAGCCACAGAAAGGGGATGAATAATATAAGCCTCGCCGGAATGGCGAAATTGACCATCATGCGCTTCACGGGCATACTCATAGGCCCGGGCGATTGCCTCCCAGTTGCAATTAGGGTTATATGACATAACCTTTTCTTTCAACTCTGAAAGTATCATGGCGTTATTATCTACCAAAGCTAACACCCCCTTTGAAGCCTTATCCTTTTAAACTGCCAGCTAAAGCCCTTAAATCATTAAGTAAATTTTATTTTTTCCGTATGTGGTATTCCTAGTAT
>DXZC01000064.1 GCA_019415505.1 Peptococcaceae bacterium
ACGCTATGCCGGGGAAAAACCTCTGGTTTGGCTTAGGCTACGGTTTACTGGCCGCCGCCTTTTACGCGGCGGTAATTCTGCTTAACAAATTTGTGCGCTCCCTCTCCGGTTTGGAGACTACTCTTATACAGTTAATTGTCGCCGCTGTGACCCTGCTACCCTATATACTTCTTACCGAGGGTTTAAACTTAGGGGGCCTGGATACCCGTTCTCTGGTCTTTGTCTTAATCATCGGCGTTGTCCATACTGGTTTTGGCTATTTCCTCTATTTTTCCGCTCTGCAAAATTTGCCGGGCCAAACTGTAGCCTCGCTAAGCTATATTGACCCAGTGTCCGCCATTATAATGGCTGCGATTTTTTTAGGGGAAACCTTGGGACCAGTGCAAATAATTGGGGCGACGCTAATTTTAGGAGCCACTCTCCTGGGCGAGAGGTACGGTAATCGCCGCCCTCTGGCTGAGAAAGGCCAAGAGACTTACAATATTGAATAAACGGAGATACTACAATGATTTATTTGGATAATAGCGCCACTACCCCGGTGCGACCCGAGGTGCGAGACTATATAAGCGAACTTATGGCGCGGGAATTTGGCAATCCCTCCGCCCTCTATGATTTAGGGCTAAAGAGCAACCGCATACTGAAAAATGCCCGTATGACAATAGGCCGGGCTTTAGGCGCCGCCGAGGAGGAAATCTATTTTACCGCTTCCGGCTCGGAGGCCAATAATCTGGCCATTAAGGGCTTGGCTGAGACCTATATTAAGCGGGGTCGCCATATTGTCACCACAGCGGTGGAACATCCCTCAGTGCTGCGAACTATGGAATATTTAGCGGCCAAGGGTTGGGAAATCACCTATTTACCTGTGGATAGCCAGGGCAATGTCAACCTGGCGGATTTGGCCCAGAGCTTGCGCCGGGATACGGTTCTCGTGGCGATGATGATGGTCAATAACGAGGTTGGCACAATTTTCCCCATTGCCGAAGCGGGGAAGATTATCAAACAACAGGCGCCGGATTGTCATTTTCATGTTGACGGGGTTCAGGCTTTTGGCCGTTTGGCGGTGAATGTTAAAAATCAAGCCATAGACACCTTTGCCCTCAGCGGCCATAAAATTGGCGCTCCTAAGGGCGTGGGGGCTCTATATGTAAAAAAAGGCCTGCGGTTGACGCCTTTGATTCACGGCGGCGGCCAGGAAAGGGGTTTAAGGGCTGGTACGGAAAATGTATATTATATCGGCGGTTTAGCTTTGGCAACCAAGCTATCCTTGACTGACCGGGCCGCTAAGAACGAGAAAACGCGCCAACTGAAAGAGGCCCTGCTGTCGGGATTAACAGAGAGTGGGGTTGAGTATAAGGTCAATGGCGAGGTTGACAAGACAGCGCCTTATATTCTCAATTTAGAGTTTCCCCATGTGGCCTCGGAACCGCTGCTCCATTTTTTGGAGGGCCGGGGCATCTATGTATCCCAAGGTTCCGCCTGCCATGCCAAAACCAAGGGCAGCAGTGAAACCTTAAAGGCCATGGGCCGCGATGACCGGGAGCGTGGTAACGCTCTGCGGTTTAGCTTTGGCGACGATACCTCGCTTGAGGATTTACCCCAAGTAGTTGCCGGGATTAAAGAGGGAGTTGCAATTATCTAAAAATGCTGGGAGGAAAATAATGTATAAATTACTGTTGCTGCGCTATGGCGAGCTAGGTTTAAAAGGTAAAAATAAGGGTCAGTTTATTAAGCGTTTGCAGGAAAATATTAAGAAAGCTCTGCCGGAAAAGGAAGTCATCAACACCTGGGGCCGGCTCTGGCTGCCTCTAGACGGCGATTTAGAGGAAACCGTGGCGGCTTTAAAAAATGTGTTTGGCCTCTATTCCGTGAGCCCGGTTATTAAGTGCAGCCGGGATTTAGCTGACATAGCTGCCGCCGCTAAGACGGTGCTCCTTAATTCCCTGGAGCCTGGTCACAGCTTTAAAATAGAAAGCCGCCGCAGTGATAAGACCTTTCCCTTAACCTCGCCGGAGTTGAGCGCTAAAATTGGCTGTATGGTTCTGGACGAGGTGGGAGATACTTATCCTGTGGATGTGCGCCACCCGGAGCAGCGCGTTGATATAGAGGTGCGCAATGAAGGGGTCTATGTTTACGGCCAGACAATTAAAATGTCCGGCGGTTTGCCGGTGGGCTCCAGCGGCAAAGCCGTGGTCATGCTTTCCGGGGGCATTGACAGCCCCGTCTGCGCCTATCTGGCCATGAAGCGCGGGGTTAAGGTGGAATTTATTCATTTCCATAGCTTTCCCTATACCAGTGAGTGGGCTAAGGAAAAGGTGATTGATTTAGCTACCGTATTGGCGAAATACTGCGGCAGCGTGAAACTCCATGTGGTACACTTTACCGATATTCAGACGGAAATACGGCGAAGCTGTCAAGAGGATTATACTATCACGATGATGCGCCGCTTTATGTACCGTATAGCCCAGCGTATAGCTGTCGACCGTAAGGCTAAGGCCATTTATACCGGCGAATCGGTAGGCCAGGTAGCCAGCCAAACCTTAGAGAGTATGCTGGCCATTAACCAAGCCATTACCATGCCGGTTTTAAGGCCCCTCTGCGGTTTTGACAAAGAGGAGATTATTGCCATATCCCAAAAAATTGGTTGTTTTGATATTTCTATTCGTCCCTATGACGATTGTTGCACTATATTTCTGCCGGAATTTCCTAAGATTCGTCCCCGCCTGGATGATTGCCTGGCTATGGAGGAAAATATGGATGTTGACGGCTTAATTGACGCTGCTTTGGCCAAAAGCTATGTTTTACACATTAAAAAGGAAGGACCCCAGGATTAAAACATGATTTACCCCGGGTCACTTGGCGGTTGGCGGCGAGAAAACAGAAAGAAGGAAGCTTAATGAAGGACAGAATCATCGAATTTATGGAGCAGGTGGATTTTCGGCCCCTCAAGCCAGAGGACTTGGCCAGTAAAATGGCTATCGCGGACCAGGATTTAGCGGCATTTTTTACGGCCCTGCGGGAATTGGAGAGCGAGGGGCGCTTAATCCTCACCAAAAAGGGGCGTTACGGCCTCTGCCGGCATATGAACCTCATCGCCGGCTATATAGAGGGACACCAAAAGGGTTACGCCTTCTGCATTCCTGATGAAAAAGCTCATAAGGATTTGTATATTGCTTCCGCCAATCTCAACGGCGCCATGGACCGGGATCGGGTGATTGTGCGGAAAATTAAAGACCATAAATACGTTAACGGACGGGAAGAAGCCGAGGTCGTGCGGGTGCTGACCAGGGCTAATAAAAGATTGGTGGGCAGTTATGAGGAAAACGACGGCGTCGGCCTGGTGCGCCCTGATGAGAGGCGAATTTCCCAATGCGTTATTGTGCCTCTGGAAGCTGCTCTGTCAGCCCAAGATGGGGACATTGTGGTTGTGGAAATCACCAAATGGCCGGAGGGTCCCAAGCCGCCTCGTGGCAAAATAATTGAAATAATCGGCCAAAAGGACGCTAAGGGTGCGGATATGCTCAAGGTTATCCGCAAATACCAGTTGCCGGAGGCTTTTTCCGCCAAGGTCTTGGCTTACGCGGAATCCGTGGCTAAGCTTGACCCCCAAGATTTTGCCGGCCGGCGGGATTTGCGCCAGGCGCGAATAGTCACCATGGACGGGGCTGACGCTAAGGATTTAGACGACGCTGTTTCCCTGGAACGGTTGAGCAACGGCCATTTCCGTTTGGGGGTACATATTGCCGATGTCGGTCATTATGTCCAGACCAGAACCCCTTTGGACCGGGAAGCCTACGCAAGGGGTACCAGCGTGTATTTCCCCGACCGGGTGATACCTATGTTGCCGCCGGAGCTATCCAACGGCATCTGTAGTCTCAACCCCCATGAGGACCGCCTAACTCTTTCCTGTGCAATGGAAATAGATGCTAAAGGCCGGGTAGTGGACTATGAAATATTCGAGTCTGTGATAAACTCTCAAGCCCGGCTGACCTATGACGCTGTTAACGCGGTGCTCCAAGGGGAGGCGGCGGCTACTGAGGAGTACCGAGAGTTCAAGGAATTATTTTTTGCCTTAGACCAGCTGCGCCAAATACTCTACCGCAAACGGGAGAAGCGGGGAGCCTTGATGTTCGATTTCCCGGAAGCTAAGGTTATCCTGTCCCCGGACGGCGTACCCTTAGAAATAAAAAAACGTGTGCAAGGCAGGGCTGAGAGCATAATTGAAGAATGTATGATTGTAGCTAACGAAACTGTGGCGGCGGAATATTTTAACCGGGATATTCCCTTTATTTACCGGGTTCACGACGCGCCGCCGGACGATAAGGTCTTGGACCTGAAGGAGGTTTTAGCTTCCTGCGGTATCTCCTTAGGCGTTAATGTGGAGGAGGTAAGACCCTATGTTTTCCAGCGTATTTTACGGGAAATAGCGGATATGCCTGAGGCCTATCTGCTCCAGACCGTTATTTTACGCACCATGAGCCACGCTGTTTACGATACGGAAAACCGGGGCCACTTTGGCTTGGCCTCAGATTGTTATTGCCATTTTACCTCGCCGATTCGCCGCTATCCCGATTTATGTATTCACCGGGTAATTAAGGATATAATTCATCTGCCTTACCTGGACGAAGCCGGGGGCGCTAAATTGTGGCGGCGTTTGCGGGAGGCGGCCAACCAAAGCTCCATTCAGGAGCGGAACGCTGAGGACGCGGAGCGTGAGGCCACGGATATTAAAATGACCCAGTACATGGCTAACCATGTGGGTGAGGAATATGACGGTATTATCTCCGGTACCACTAACTTTGGTTTTTTCGTGGAGCTGGATAATACGGTTAACGGTTTAGTACACGTTTCCTCCCTGGATGACGATTACTATGAATATCACGAAAACACCCGCACCTTAATGGGTAAGAGAAAGAGAGTTTGCTACCGCATTGGCGATAAAGTGCGGATTGTGGTGAGCCGCGTTAATGTGGAGGAACACCTCATTGATTTTGAACTGGCGCCGGACCCGGACCGCCAGAGCTAGGCGGCCAAGTAAGCGGGACTAACTCTGAAAAGCCAAGGCAAATAATAACCAAGTGTTATAAAAACCAACAGTAATAATTTACGCTTTAGACTAAAAATAGTATTTTTGCCTGAATTTAAGACTAAAATAACATTTTTGCCTGAATTGCGGAATTTAGTTTTAGATAGATTGGCGCCTGAAAAATTCCCTGACGAACAGAGCAGCGTAACAGGCGCGCGAAAAGGAGAGTATATGGTAAAACAAGAAGGTATAAAGATAGTTGCTACCAACAGAAAAGCCCGCCATGAATTTACCATATTGGATACCTATGAAGCTGGTATAGCCCTCAAGGGCACGGAGGTAAAATCCCTGCGCCAGAGCAAAGCCAATTTGAACGACGCCTTTGGCCGGATAGATAACGGCGAGTGCTTTGTCTATGAAATGCACATTAGCCCATATGAATTTGGCAACCGTTTTAACCAGGACCCTAAACGCCCCAGAAAGCTGCTTTTGCATAAGCGGGAAATTCGTAAGCTCCAAAGCGAGCTGAAAGAAAAGGGGTTGACCCTGGTACCCTTAAAGGTTTATTTCACCAGAGGCAAAGCGAAAATGGAGCTTGGTTTGGCTAAGGGCAAAAAGCTGTATGATAAACGCCAGGATATGGCGAAAAAGGACGCCCAGCGTCATATTGAGCATACAATGAAGGAGTGGCAAAAAAGGTAAAAATGGCGAGGAAGTATAAAATCAGCGAGGTTGCCGAGCTATTGGGGGTGGCCCCTTCCGCCCTGCGCTTTTACGAAAAGAAGGGGCTGTTTAAGCCGGAAAAGGACGCTGAAAACGGCTACCGTTATTACGGTCAAAAGGAAATAAAAAAAATTTGGAGTATTATCTATCACCGTAATATAGATATGAGCCTTTCTACCATTAACCATTTAAAACACACCGATTCCTTGCCGGATATTATAAATATTGTGGCGGAGCAAAGGGAGGAGGTACGGGCTAAAATAGCCCAAGAAGAAAAAAAGCTGCGGTTTTTGGATTTTTACCGGGAAACCTTGGCGGTGGTGGCGGAAAATCTGGATGTGTTTTCCGTCATGAATACTTGGCACCTCCACCTTTTTGACTTGGATTACCTGTATAAGCCCAAGTCCAGCATTTTTCCGGTGGGCCATAATATCACGGTATTCAATGAAGATAGCGAATCTCAGGATTATATGGTAGTGCATGATGAATTTATGAACCTGGTAGCGCCGGAGGACGCGGCGACGGAAATAACCGTGGTGCCGCCCTTTAAAGCCCTATACACAATAGCCCAACGCCAGGGGGATCTGGAGGAGGCGGCGGTGTTAGCCGACGTTTTAAACCGGGCAGATAAGCTGGGTTATAAGGTTAAACCCCCTTATTATGTGCTTTACCTGGTATCCGCCGGGGAGTGGTCAGTGGCCAACCGCTTTTATGAATTATTTTTAACTTTAGACGATTAGTTATAATTAGGTAAACCCTGGCTTTTTTGGCGGCATTTTGCTATATTTGCTAGTTTCTATTTCGTATATTTAATTGAGGAGATTAAGCGATGATTATAAATAGAGTTATCGGGGTATGTTTTAGCCCCACCGGGGGGACTAAAAAATATGTGGCGGCTATAGCCCAGCGCCTGGGCGCGGCTTACCAGCTTATTGATTTAACTCCGCCCCATAATAGGGGTAAGGAATATGCTTTTACCGAGACGGATTTGGTAATTTTTGGCGCGCCGGTTTACTATGGCCGCTTGCCCCAAGTAGAGGGCGGCATATTTACAGGCCTGCAAGGGCGCAATACCCCGGCTGTGTTTAATGTAACCTATGGTAACGGCCAATATGGCGACGCTCTGTTAGAGGAAAAGGAACTGCTGGAAGCCCAGGGCTTTGTGGGCTTGGCTGCTGGGGCCTGGATTGCCCCCCATTCTTTTTCCGAAAAGATTGCCGCTAACCGGCCTGATAACGGCGATTTAGAAGCCATAGCAGACTTTGCCAAGAACTTGCTGGCCCTGCTAAACGGCGGCTTGCCTAGGGGGTCCCTGGATTTGCCGGGTAATTACCCCTACAAGACTTACAATGCCCTGAGCTTTTACCCCCTGGGGAATGATAAGTGCGTAGATTGCCGTACCTGCGTAAAGGTGTGTCCCACTGGGGCCATTGCTGATTCGGATCCTACCCGTACAGACAGCGGAAAATGTATTCTCTGTTTGGCCTGTGTTAAGGAATGTCCCTGGGAGGCTCGGGAAATCGCTGACCCCGCCTTTGCCGACGTTTGCCGTCAGCTAGAATCCAAACTGCTGGTGGCCCCCCAAAAAGCGGCGACGTTTTTTCGCGGCGTTAAATAGTAAGCAACTGGCGTCGCCTCGCTGGCTACCTCTGCATTAATGGCAGTTAGGTACCTGCGGGGCGGCTTGTTAATTTACCCTGGGCACAAACTGCCAGCCCTTGCTTGGAACAGTTTCTTGGGAAAACCTTGACTTTCAACCAAGTTTAAGGTTTATAATTAAGTGTAAGTTTTTTAATTATAGAAAGAAGAGAAAACAAAGGGGGTTTTGTCATGGAGGTTTTAGGCAAGATAGTGTTGTATTTAATTATGGCTTGTTGCGCTATTGGCGCTGTGGCCACAGTTGTGAAGGAGGATTCCGGCTTAGCTCAGTCCTTCCATGAGGGCCTTCATGCTATGGCAGCGCTTTTTTTACCCATTGTGGGCTTAATGGTTTCCGTACCCTACCTCATAGTGGGGGTAGAAAAGATTTTTGGCAATTTATTCCGCTCCATGGGGGCGGATCCGGCCATCGCGGCGGCGATGTTTCTGCCGGCGGATTGCGGCGGTTATGCTCTTTTCCTGGCCCTAGCCCGCAGTCCGGAAATTGTGGTGATTGCCTTAATCGTAGCTATTACCACAGCCTCTACCATAGCTTTTAACATACCCATTGGTCTTTCTATCTTGAAAAAAGAGGATCACCCTTACATGGCTTTAGGGGCTATGAGCGGCTTTCTCTCCATTCCCTTTGGGGTATTTATTACCTGCGTAATTTTGATGCTGACCAAGCCCGCGATTCGCACCTCCTTTGGTACTACCGGGGCGGCGGACTATGTTTTAAATATCCAGATGGGCGATGTGCTCATCAATCTTTTGCCCATTATAGTTTTTTGCGTTCTCCTGGCTGTGGGCCTCAAGCTTTTCCCAAAAGCTATGGTTAAGGGCTTTATGATATTTGGTAAAATACTCCTCTCCATCTTGACCCTCATAGCCGCAGCCTCAATTATTCAGCATTATACCGGGGTTTTCACCGCTATCTTCGGCTCCTGGGGCTTTGACCCCATGTTAGGCGACGCGGCGGAGCCCTTCCGGGCTATTGAGCTTTTGGGTTCCATTGCCATGATGCTTACCGGCGCTTTTCCCATGGTTTACCTGATTCGTAAATTTTGCGGTAAAGCCTTGGCCAAGGTTGGGGCTTTAGCCGGCTTAGACGAAACCGGCAGCGCCGGCTTGCTGGCTACCATGGCTAATGGGGTGGCCCTCTTTAACATGGTTAAGGATATGAAGCCCACTAATAAGGTAATCTGCATTGCCTTTACCGTCTGCGCCGGTTACTCCCTGGGTGATTGGATTGCCTTTAACGTCAACTTTCAGCCTAATCTAGTGGTACCGTTTTTTATTGGCCAGGTTTGCGGCGGCGTGTTCGGCATAATTTTTGCCAAGCTCATAGCTGTGCCCCAGGTCAAGAAGATGACAGCGAACCAAGCCGACCAGCCGGCCCCCACGGAAAATCTGGCGGAATGAGCAGTTTGTCGCATAGTTAATTCCAAGGTAGGCTTATCCTGTTGTTCTCTGTTGGGAGGGGCTTGGCGGCCAAGTTCTTAAACTGCGGCTGACGGTTAAATCAAATGTTTACGCTAAATTAGGTTCACGCTAAATCGGGGTTCCTGCTAAATTAGTTTCCCGCTAAAGTAGGGTTCCCTCTAAATCAGAGTTCCCACTGAATTAGTTTCCCGCTAAAGTAGGGTTCCCTCTAAATCAGGTTTCCCACTGAATTAGTTTCCTACTAAAGTAGGTTTCCCCCTAAATCCGGTTTCCCGCTGAATTAGTTTCCTGCTAAAGTAGGTTTCCCACTAAATCAGGTTTCCTACTTAAGTAGGGTTTCCGCTAAATCCGGTTTCCCACTTAAATATGTTCGCCACAAAATTTACGGTGGATTATTTTTCCAGACTGGTATTTTATTTCATAGCCCAGCTGTAAGGCGCATAAGTTTAATTAAATGCGCCTTGCGGGGCAAGGCTGTTGGCGGTGAAATAATGCGAAAAATAGTATTTTCTAAAAACCTATGCTTAGCTATTGGCGCTTTAGCTGTTGGGGTCATAGCGGTCTGCTGTTTTTTGGGGGGCGGCGGCGGTGATTTAGCCGCCGCTGTGAGCGGCAATGCCAAAAAGCCCATTTACTCCGTGGCCACTGAGGAGAAAAAAATAGCCTTTTCCTTTGACGCCACCTGGGGAGCTGAGCATACCGAGGATATCCTCAATATCCTAGAGGAGAATAAGGTGAAAACCACCTTTTTTTTGGTGAATATTTGGTTGGATGAATTTCCGGAAATGGCAAAGCTGATCCATGATAAGGGCCACGAAATTCAGCTCCATTCCGCTACTCATCCCCATTTTCCCCAATTAACCCCAGAGGCTATGGCCGGGGAGCTACAAGAGAATAATGCCAAGATTAAAGAAATCTGCGGCACAGAGGGCACCCTTTTTCGGCCGCCCTTTGGCGATTATGATAACACGGTGATAGATACGGCCCATGGCTTGGGCCTGGAGGTCATTCAATGGTCCGTGGATAGCCTGGATTGGCAGGATATCACCGCGGCGGAAATCTGCGAGCGGGTGAAAAAAGGCGTTACCCCCGGCAGTATAATTCTCTGCCACAATAATGGCCTCCACACTGCCGAGGCTTTGGCGGAGCTGTTGCCTTATTTTCAGGAACAGGGCTATACCATAGTGCCGGTTTCGGAGCTGATTTATGGCGATAATTACACGGTGGATATAAACGGGGTGCAAAGCCCTAACTAAAATGACCGGTCCCAGCCAGGCACACAAAATTGCCGCGCCTAAATTGGCCGTGGGTCACTGGCCTAGTAAAAGTTAAAATAAGGATGTCATTGCTAGTCAATGACATCCTTGTTTTTTCTGAATATATAGCATTTTAGTGAATGACCTTGCCCCGGCCCCTAATTTTAACCGTTGTGGCGCCAGTAATCCCAGGCCAAAAAAATTATACCCAGTATTAAGAGGGCAATGAAATTGGTGGCCACATCGATAAGGCTGTTAGCCTCGCCCCCTAAAGTAAGATATACCAGCCAGTTTATAACTAGGGTAAAGGGTACGGCGCAGAGGCAGATAAAGCCCACGGCCCGGATTTTCCGCTGGGGCATTTTGCGAAGAATAAAATAGGAAAGCCAAATTAAGATGAGGGACGGAACCGCTGTTATACCGCCCAAGGTAAAAACCGTCTTATTGTCCAGGATAATACTTAAAATAAAGAGAAAGGGAATCACAAGAACGGAGATAATAATCAGGGAGTCCCTAATTTTATCGGGCTTGGCCCGAAAAAAGGGCAACAGCGCCAGCCAGCTAAATACCAGGGCAGCCATAACTATTAGGGACCAGGATAATTCTTTAAATAGGTAATAATCACAAATTAGGGTTGTTAAAATTGCCAGCAGAAAGGAGATAGAGGTGCTGATAAAAGCGATAAACTGTATTTTACGCATTTTTTCCGCCGCCGCCTGCTCCGAGTAGTCCAGGGCTTTATCCACCGTTGCCTCAGTCCTAATCTCCAGTTCCGGGTCTTTAGCGCCGTTGAGAAGCTGGCTGATAGTTACATCTAATATAGCGGCTAAAGGCGTTAACAGGGCAATATCCGGGCAGCTTAGCCCCCGCTCCCACTTGGAAACTGCTTTGTCAGTTATATTGAGTTGTTGGGCCAGGGCCTTTTGGGTCAAATTTTTTTCCTTGCGGCACTGGCAAATAAAGGAGCCTATTTTTTCGTAATCCATTATCTGGTGTCCCCCCTTGACTGAGCTGTAATGCTATTATTGGAGATGCTTTTTATCTCTGGCCCCATGATATAGCAGTTAGCCCTAAATAGCAACCACTTATTAGTTGATATTGCGGTAAACCAGCGGTAGAGTTTATTATCTTACCTGTATAAGGCCGTAAGCCTTGAGCTGAAAAAGGAATAGCCGGGGGAGACATAACAGCTTATTTTACTGCCCAAGTATGGAGTAGAGCCGAGGCTAAATAAAAAGGCTGGACATAGCCCAGCCTTTTTTTTGCTACTCTTGATTGTTTTACTCAGTAATCCGCTAAAAATTGGAGCATAGCGGCGTTAAATTTTGCTAGCTCATCATAGAAAATGCCATGGCCGCTGTGGGCAAAGCTATACAAAACCGCGCCCCGGATATTCCTGTACTGATACATGGTAAGCTCCCGCGGAACCACGTCATCCCGCTCCCCCTGGAAAATTGCGGTAGGGACCATTACATACTTTAGGTCCCCGCGTCCGTCCTCATCTCGTAAGGCCAGCGCCGTCTTTACAGTGGCATAGCCGGAAGCGGAGAGGGCAATGTCCTCAAACCAGTCTTTAATGGCAGAGCTTTGGGGGCTGGCAAAAAGCTGGTTATGGCTGAAATTGCGGGCTAACTGGGCTCGGTCGGTCTGGGCCAGAGTGATTAAGCTCTCCACTGCCTCAGGCTCTAAGCCGCCGGGAAAATCCGGAGCTTTGATCCACCTGGGCGCGGCGGCGGCCCAGAGCATCAGTTTGTTAACGCCGTAACCGTTAAAAAGGCGCATATAGCGCAGGGCAATGGCTCCCCCCATGGAAAAGCCAGCCATAATAAAGGAGTGTAACCCTAAATGCCGGATAACTTCATATATATCTGTGGCCATTCTGTCATAACAATAGCCCCCGGCCGGCGTATCCGAGTTGCCAAAACCCCGTAAATCCAGGGTTACAACCCGGTAGCCCCTGTCCAACAGGGGTTCTTTTTGGTACTCGAATATTTTTTCGGACAAGGGCCAGCCGTGTATCAGCAAGATAGTTTCCCGGGCTTGAGGATTACAATCGTAAACTGCGATTTTGGTATTATCGCTCATTTTAAGATAAAACATAAATCACCTGCTCAAAAATGGATTACTTTATCCTATGCCCAAAACCTTGCTTTTATATTTCCGGGTTATTCAACTCCGAGATTTTAACCTTATTTTCAACGGCATAAATTGGCAACATTGAAATTTGACTAAAAGTGGTTATAATATAAAGTAATAATGTAAAGAAAGTAAGGTGATAATTATGCTCTATTTCCCCACTCCCGGCCCCCAAAATACCCAGGCTACAAT
>DXZC01000065.1 GCA_019415505.1 Peptococcaceae bacterium
GAGGTGACCAGTGCTGAGATGGCGGAAATATCTGTAATAATCCCGGTATATATGGTAGAGGATTACCTGGAACAAGCCTTAGACAGCGTTTTGGGCCAGACCTTCGAGGATTTAGAGGTTATTTTAGTCATCGCTTACGGCCAGGATCGCTCGGAGGAAATCTGCGACGCTTATGCTGCCCAGGATAAGCGCATTAAATTGCTTAAAACAGAGCCCCTGGGCAATTCCGACGCCCGGAACCGGGGTGTAGCGGCGGCTACCGGCAGGTACATAGGCTTTGTGGACGCTGACGACTGGGTGGAGCCGGATATGTTTGCAACCCTCTATGAACAAATGCAAGCCAATAAAGCTGATATTGCCGCTTGCAGCTTTGCCTGGGAATGGCAAAACCGCAGCCGCAATTTTTCCGATGACCGGCCCTTGCAAGTTTGGAATACCAACCAGGGTTTAGACGCTATACTCTACGAAAAGGGCTTTTGGGTGGTTTTATGGAATAAGCTATACAAGCGGGAAATGTTTCACAACGTGGTCTTTCCCGTGGGCAAACACTTTGAGGATGTGGCCGGTACTTACCGGCTTATTTATAACGCTGCCAAAATAACCTATTACCCAGTTGTGAAATACCACTACAGACAAAGAGGCTCCAGCCAGGTGCGGGACGGCGATATCAGCAGAAAAAAAGATCTATTGGACGCGGCTAACGATATGCTGGCTTTCTTTAAGGAGCATATACCCTCCCTGGTTTACGTGGCAGAATACAAGTATTTGGAAGCTATCATAGATATGCTGCATATCGCTTGCCAAGCCAGGGAAAGCAATAAACCATTAATGAAAAGCCTAACCAGGGAAATTTGGCGTAAGGGCAAACCGTTTTTGCATGACGCCCGTATCCCCGGAGACGTAAAGCAGAGAATTATTTTGGCTCGGTTGGGCCCCAGACTTTATCGCCGCATTTATTTGACAGCTCTACATAGATACCGCAGTAATTATCAATTCTATTAAGCAAGGAGAAAGAATAATAAGTATGCGCACTTTCCTGGAAAATATTTTTGTAGACAGAACGGCATTCAAGGTTTGCACTATTATTATGCTAATGTTAAACTTGGTCATGGTCATTAGCAGCCATGTAAGTGGCTATTTTAAGATCCTTATTGTGATATGGGGTCTAATTATAATTATAGTAGATCTCTGCAATAAAAGGGTATTGTTAAAAAACCGTTACTCTATATGGATACTAGCATTTTTACTGATTACCTTTATTTCCATTTTAGTAAATTACCGTACCTCCCTTCTTATAAATTTGTGTAATTTCGGCGCCATGGTGGTACTTTTTGTCGCCATCTTTGGTTACGATTTAACCCTGAACCGAGAGACCATGGAAAGGGAAATAAAAATAGTGGCCAACACTGTGGTAATCATCAGCTTTCTCTTTGGTGCAGTCTGCAGTATTTTTTATTTTGCCGATATTAATTTTTCCTATAATGCCGGTTTTCTGGAAGAGCTGCAAATAGATGATATTGTCTATTATGGTGTATTTGAGGGAAGGCTCTATGGTATTTATAACGCCAATGACGGCGGCTTTATTTGCGTTATCAGCATAGCTTTATCAGTATTATTACTTATGATGATGCGGCATAAAGGGGCCAGATTATTTTATATACTCAACATTATCTTGCAGTTTGCCAATTTAACCCTACACCAATCCCGCTCCTCCTATGTGGCCATTGCTGTCTTTATTGCTATATTCATATACTATGCTCTTGCCTCGCTGGCAAAGAAGCTCAGCAAGCCTTTTTTAAGCAATTTTGGCCTGCGTCTTTTTACGGCCTTGCTCTGCGCTTGCCTGGTAGTGATACTCATATCGCCAATAAAAGACTCCCTCTTTCTGGCGAAACAACAGATTTATACGCCCCAGGAGATTACAGTAGAGCAAGACCCACCCCACCAAGGTACCACCACACCTGCCGAGCCCTCGGAATCCTTCGGGCGCACAGTGATGGAAAACAATATTTCTACCGGTCGCCTGGAATTATGGTCCGGAGCTTTGGCGGCCTTTAAGGAAGCGCCTTTACTGGGGGTGAGCAGCGGCGGACAACTTGACGCCGTAAAACCCCATATTCCACCTTGGTTATATCAACATTTATTAAAGGGCGGGGTGCACAATTCCTATCTTACAGTGCTTTTGGCCTCAGGAATTTTAGGCTTTATTGCCTTGGGCACCTTTTTTGTCCTGGCTCTGGTCCATATGTTCCAAACAGCCTGGCACAAAAGGCGGCAAAATAGTAACTACTACTTAACCTTTATCAGCCTCTTTGCTTTAATTATGGCGATATTGGCCTGGGAATGCTTTGACGCGCATCTATTTTATAAGTGCGTATTTCAAGGCGGTATATTTTGGATATTCTTCGGCTACGCCTTATTCTTTGGGGAAAAGGACCGTGAGGACCGGGGATTTGACGTTGTGAATACCAACCTATTTTCCCGTTGTGAAAAAAAATTAACCGAAAAAATAAAGCCAAATAGAGAGGGCGGAAAACAGTGTGAGTAAAATTTCCCTGCTCGCTAATAAAATACATGGCCGCTTTTTTCGTAACACCGGCTGGTTGTTATTTGAGCGCATATTTCAGCTTGTAATATCCCTATTTGTTACAGCGCTGATGGGGCGTTATTTAGGCACGGAAAGATATGGCCTGCTCAATTATGGTCTGGCCTATGTCACTATTTTCACCACAGTTTGTAAACTGGGCATAGACTCCATTATTGTCAACGAGATTATCAAAACCCGGCAAAAGACCGGGGAACTACTGGGCACCACTATTTTACTACGCTTTGTATCCGCTATTTTATCTATTGGCGTTATCTACCTAGTGGTTTATATCCTCAACCCTGATGATAAAATATTGCAGATGGTCACCGTCATCCAATCCTTCTCCCTCTTGTTTGTCTCAGTGGACACTGTGGCCTACTGGTTTCAATCTAACTTGGAATCCAAATATGCGGTAATATCTAAATCTATCGCCTTTGCGGTAGTTTCCGCCTGGCGTTTAGTTTTAATTTGGCTGCAAGCGCCGCTGATTTATTTTGCCGTGGCTACAATCATAGAGGCCCTGGTTATGGGCATTTTCTTGCTGATATTTTACTATCGGTTTCACGGGCAAAAACTTAAATTCCGGCGGGCGACCACAAAAAGACTCTTAACAATTAGCCAGCATTTTATTTTCTCCAGTCTTCTAGTTATGATCTATACGCAAATGGATAGAATAATGCTGGGTCAACTGGCGGGCAATTCCGCAGTAGGCATCTATACGGCGGCAATGACCATTGCTAGCCTCTGGGTCTTTATACCTTACGCCTTAATCGATTCGGCCCGGCCCATTATCTTAACGGCCAAGGAAAAGGATAACGGCTTGTATGAAAGGCGGCTGAAACAGCTATACTGCGCCGTGTTCTGGATTAGCGTTGGGGCTTCAATCTTCTTTTCGCTGTTGGGAAAACCATTAGTGCATATTCTCTATGGCAAGGCCTATCTCGCGGCAGTCCCAGTGTTAAGCACCCTTATATGGTCCCGGCTTTTCTCTTTAATGGGCGTAATTCGCGATATTTGGCTAATTGGTGAAAAACACTACCGTTACGTCAAATACTTTGTGGGCTGCGGTGCTCTAATTAATGTGGCTTTGAATATGCTTCTGATACCTCAAATAGGAGCTCTCGGTGCCGCTGTTGCCACCTTGTTTACAGAGTTTATCGCTTCCATTCTTGTTACTGCCATACCCAAGAAGACCCGACCCCTGGTAGCGCTGATTTTTAAAGCCATAATTTTTAAATAACAGCTTCATTTAATAAAAAGTTTGCCAGCGAATAAAACAGCATGGGGAAGCAAAAAATTAGGCGGGATATTTTCAGTTATACCGTTGGCTCACACCCAAGCAGGAGCTATTATCAAATACTGACGGTTCACACCCAAGCGGGAGGGCTATTATCAGTTATACCCATGGCTCAAACATAAGCGGGGGCTATTCTCAGATACTAACGGCTCACACACAAGCGGTGGGGCTATTATCGGTTATACCAATGGTTCAAACCCAAGCAGGGGCTATTCTCAGATACTGACGGCTCACCCCCACGCGGGGCTGATTTTAGGAAGCCTGCGGAATACAGTAACCTAGGCCCCTGGCAGCAGGGAGAGGCACGCCACTAAGAGCCTAGATTCATGAACCCACTGTTAAAATAAAAAAATTATTAGGTATTATAAAGTATTAACATTTAAAGAGTTAATCCTTTGTATGCCTAATTTTTTTAACCAAGCAACGGGGTTATTACTTCCACTTGGTACTTGGCGCTTACTACTTGGGGATAAGACCCCCTCTAGCATTGAGCATACGAAGGGTTAGCGCCAATCAGGCCGCCTGGTGACAAGGTAAGCGCGGCATACTGCCGGCGGAGAAGCCCCTAGACTAATAAGACAACAAAAAAACAGTCAAAACAGCAAAGGTAGATACTGGGAAACAGCCCTGTATCTACCTTTATAATATTAAAAATATTTAATTAACAGCGGAACCGCAGATTAAAACCTTGAACTAGCGGCGAAAGCTGCCGGACCAAGAAACCGAGAGTAAAAATAAGGCGAACACCCTCATTTTTCATATTGGATTCCACGGGGCGACCACAGCATACTTTCATCTTCCCCCCAGTCCCAGGACTCCTCCGGCTCAGGAATGAGTATGGAATCTACCTCCCTAAGGCCCAGTTGCTTTAGCATATCAGCTGTGAAGCGCAATTCGTGGAGTAGTAATTCCTCTAAAATAGCGGCAAAGCTGGAAAAGTCCTTTGTCGCCAGCGCCTTGAGCATACGGTTGAAGAAGTCATTAAAAAAGCTGAGGTTATCTTCGGGCTTGCCCCGCTTGCCTCGTAAGGGATTGCCCCAAAAGAGCAACCGCAAAAGCTCGGCATAAATGCTTCTAATTGTGCTATAAGGCGCAAACTGGGCAATTAACTCCAGGGAAGTATAGGTAACCAACTCATAGCGCTGACCATTCTGCAAATGGGACAAGCGGCGTTGCCATTGGCCCAGGGCGGAATCGTCCAAAGCGGACAGTGTTATTTTAGCTACAGCTTTGGCGGAAAGAGCATATATTTGCAAGCCCGCAGTCATATCCAACAGCCGGCTGCCAATATTGGCCTGGGTAAAGTCGCAGTTTTCCGTACTTTCAGCGGGAGGCAACACACGGGCCCCCAGGGTTCGCGATGATTTAACCGCCCCAAGGCTGTTTAACAAGGCGATTGCGCGCCGCACAGTGCTGAGGGAAACCCCTTTTTCAGCAGCCAAGCGCTCCGCCGGGGGCAGATAACTACCTGGCGGGTATACGCCACGGCTGATGTCAGTCAAAAGCCCAATGGCTAGAGTGTACCGTAGCTGCGAGGACTTTTTATAGGCGCTCCACTTAAAGCTTGTCTCCTCTTGGAGAGGGGCAACTGCAATGTTTTCAGTATAAAAACCCATTACCACATGGGAAAGGTCATTATGAGCAGCTTGTAGGACTTGGGCCAGGTCGTCCCACTGGCCGCGGCTACTGTAGGTTGCTATCTTCCGCTGCCAATTTAAACCCCGGTCAAAATAAACCTCGTTGCCAGGCACGCTGTAGAACGGCCCTTGAAAATATAAGTAAATGTGCCGCAGCAGCCGCATTAAAAGCTCATTGCCCAAGTCGCCGTACATTAGTTGGATATGCCGCCAGATTAGATTAGGGGACTTATGACTGGCGGAAGCCAGCTTTTCCAGTCCTCCTAAGGCGCCCGCAGGAGAATGCTTGAGGGACAGCCACTGGGCCCAGCTTAACAGCGGCGGCAGGGCTTGGCTCAAATCGAGCAGCGCGGTTTTCCGCTGGGCAAAATAGACCTGAATATGACGGTCAACTTCCTTGGCGTCATATTTTACAATCACCCTGGCGCCAGCTTTTGGCAATAAGGAAATATACCCCTCATCTTGTAACCGCTGGTAAGCCAGTTTTACGGTATCAAGGGAAATATGAGCTTGACGGCACAGCTCCTCCATGGCCGGCAAAGTATCCCCCGGCCGGTAAAAGCCAAATTCAATTTGAGTGCGTAGGAATGAGTAAGTTGCCTGATGCAGCTCTATCTCGCTCCCCATAGTGAAATCTCCTTAAAAATAATATTTACCAAAAATTATAACAGTTTTTACCCCTAATATCCACTATTATCTCTGTTCTGTTACTATGTTCTGTTGCTATTTTCAACATATTTTGCTATACTTTATATAAATGTGGCATGTGAGCGACTATGCCAGCTATAAAATCAGCCAAGCCAAACCGGCGTTCAACGCGTCTATTGTACATAGGAACAGGAGAAGCAAGGATGGAGAGTATAAGCATAGACCAAGGACCTACCAGTTCATGCCCGCAAGCGGTAAATTCTTTGGCAACCAGTGTAATATGCTGTGAAATTGATGATAAACTAAGCTTTCTCTGGGGCAATAACAGTTTTTTCCGGAGTATTGGTTATGCCAGTGAGGACTATCTCCTGCTCTACCCGGATTTAAAACAATATTATACGGACTATCCCGAAGATTGGCTAAAAATTACAACTGAGCTGGGCCAGGCTCTTAAAAGCGACAAAGCCACTATAAACCTAACTATCCGACTGCCTTTAAAAGAAGGCGGTTTTTTGTGGACCCAGCTTGCCGGGGGGATTATAAGCGAACCAACAACGGGAAAGCCCCTGTTTCAGGCTGAGTTTACAGATATAAGCCCTGTAGTGGCGGAAAAAGCAGAGCAAAGCCGCCTCTATAGTCAGAAACAGCAGTATTTTCAGTGGATGATGGATACTTACGTTGGCAATGTGTATATCAGCGACATGAATACCTATGAGCTGCTATATTTGAATCAAAATTCCCTGGATGTACTGCATAAAACCGCCAATGAGGTACTGGGGAAAAAGTGTTACGAGGTCATTCAGGCGCGAAATTCCCCCTGCCCCTTTTGTACCAACGATAAACTGCGGGAGGACCGTTTCTATGAATGGGAATTTGCCAATCCCGTGCTGGAAAGAACCTTTATGATTAAAAACCGAATCATTGAATGGCAGGGGCGCCGGGCGCGCATCGAACTATCCCACGATATGTATAGCGCTGAATTTAAACTGGCCAAAAAAGACCAGGAGCGCAACTCCATTATCCAAACCATTCCCGGCGGGTTCATCCGGGTGGACGCCAGGGATTTCAGCACTATTCTCTGGTATGGCGGCGGTTTTTTGGAATTAATTGGTTATACGGCAACCGAGTTTGAGGAGGAGCTACACAGTCAATGCGCCTATTTACACCCTGACGATATTGAACGAACTGTGGAAATAATGCGGAACGCCAAAGATAGCCGGGAAAAGACCGTAGTAGAGGGGCGGATTGTAACCCGAAAGGGCGTAGTAAAAATCCTGACCATGACCTTTAGCTATGTCAGCGCTGAAGAGAGCTGGGACGGAATTCCCTCCTTCTACAGCGTGAGCATCGACGTAACTAAGGATAGGGAGAACCAGGCCCGCCAGCGCCAAGCCCTGGAGGACGCCTATCAAACAGCTAAGGTGGCCAATGACGCTAAAACTAACTTCCTCTCCTCCATGTCCCATGATATTCGCACACCTATGAATGCCATTATGGGCATGGCCGTGATTGCCCAGGCAAATTTGGCCAACAGTGAAAAAGTACAGGACTGTTTAAACAAAATAAGTTCCTCCAGCCGTCACTTGCTGGGGCTAATCAACGAAGTGTTGGATATGTCCAAAATAGAAAGCGGCAAAATAGCCTTGGCCTCTGAGACGGTAGCCCTCCCCGACGTCATAGAGGAGGTACTTAACATCTGCCGGCCCCTGATTGTCCAAAAACAGCAGCGGTTACAGCTCAGCGCTGACCATGTCCGCCATGAATGGGTTATCACCGACAGGGAACGCCTGCAACAGGTTTTGCTGAACCTCCTCACTAACGCCGTGAAATACACGCCGGATTACGGCGCCATAAGCCTGCGCCTGCGGGAACAGCCTTCGGCCATGCCAGGCCGGGAGCAGTACGAGTTTATTGTCACAGATAACGGGATAGGTATGTCTGAGGAATTTGTAGAGCATATTTTTGAACCCTTTACCCGGGCTGAGGACTCTCGCATCAGTAAAACCCAGGGTACGGGTTTGGGCATGACCATTACAGACAATATTGTGCGCATGATGAACGGCACCATTGAGATTAAGAGCAAGCTGGGAGAAGGCAGCCAGTTCATCTTTGCCGTTACCCTACCCCTGAGCCAAGACAGGGAAGCGCCGGCGGGAGAATTAAAGGGCCACACAGTGCTGGTGGTAGATGACGATCAGGCCGTTTGCCAAAGCGCTACAGAGCTTTTGGCCGAACTGGGTATGGGGGGAGAATGGGCTCTCTCCAGCCAGGAAGCAATAACCCGCATTAGCGACGCCCAGGCCAAAGGTAAGGAATTTTTTGCCGTCTTACTGGATTGGCAAATGCCTGAAATAGACGGTCTGGCTACCATTAAAGAAATTAGGGAAAAACTGGGCCTGAAGCTGCCAATAATCGTTATCTCAGCCTATGATTATAGTGACATTGATTCAGAATTTAGGCTGGCAGGGGCAGACGCCTTTATTACCAAACCCCTATTCAAATCCAAACTAGCCCATACTTTGGCACAATTTTGCCAAACTGCGCCTTCAGAACCTGTAGCTGAAGTGGCAAAAACGCTACCAGCTTTTGTCGGCAAACGCGTACTGCTGGTGGAGGATAATGATTTAAACCGGGAAATTGCCTCGGAAATCCTGCAAATACAGGGTTTTCTGGTGGATGAGGCGGAAAACGGCCAACAGGCGGTGGAAAAATTTAGGGCCACCCCACCCGGAACTTATAGCTGTATACTAATGGACATTCAGATGCCAGTGATGGATGGGTATGAGGCCACGGAGAATATCCGCGCCTCACAGCGGCAGGACGCCAAAACTATTCCCATTCTCGCCTTAACAGCCAACGCCTTTGCCTCTGATTTAGGCAAGACGCTGCGGGCGGGCATGAACGAACACATTGCCAAGCCCATTGAGGTGGAACATTTGCTGCAAGTGTTACAGCGGTGGCTGGACTAACCACGGGCGACAAATTAAGGGCTAAAGCCAAGAACTTACCGCTCAGGTCATACCCCAAGTTTAAAGCTATACCCAAGTAATCACCCTTGAGAAAAAATTTACCCCACTACATTTGGGTGAAGGCTCTCCGGCCAAATCAAGGAACGCGAACACCCCCACAGCGCCGCCATAACCGAAATAAAGGGCTATGAGTCATAGCGCACTAGAGAAAATAACCAGGCAAAAAGGATAGAAGGCAATGGCCAGCGGAGGAATGTTAACCCGTGGTTATTTAAAATACCTTTAACACTTCCTCCCAATGGATAAGGATGAGAATAAACATGAAAAAAGATAAGTCAGTACAGGAAGATACGGCAATTAAAAGGACTACTCAAATAGGCATGGCCTGCCTGCTGGTTTTGCTCTTTCTCTTTTTACTTGTCACGCTATTAAGCACTAACAAGCTTACCTCGCAAGTAAAATTAATTTCCGAGCATCCGTTTACGGTAAATGGGGACATCAGCGATGTAAAAACCGATTTAGCGCTGATGCGCCTGCGTACCGAACGCTTGCAATCCTACAATCAACCGGAGGATGTAGCCAAGGTTGGGAATGCCCTGAACGAGCTATATATTGAAATCGAAGAAACTCTTGACGAAATCACCGCCCTGTATTTAGGCCCAACGGAGGATACCGCCGCCCTGCGCTTTTCCTTTGAAAACATTAAGGAAGCTCAAGGGGAGTTACTGGAATTTGCCGAGCTGCCCAGCTCCACAACTGATGTAATCGCCGACTATGAGGAGGAACACCTTTATTCCCTCTACGAACAGTTTGAATCGGAGGCTCAACACATCCTCACCAATGTTCGGGGTACCCAGCAAAGCATTTTTACTTCCGCGGATCAACTGGGCAAATCGTCCCTGGTTTGGTCCCTCTTGATTATCACTGCCATGACCTTGGGCCTGTTCTTCTTCCAATTCGCCATCAGAAAAATGAGCCGGCGGCTCTATGATAAAAACCGTCAATTTGAGATGCTTTCCGACACAGTGGACGAAGCGTTTCTCATTTTTGGCGGTGACCCCAAACAATGCGACTTTGTTTCCGGTAGCGCGGAACGGATATTAGGTATTCCCGTTCAGGAATTACAGGCCAATCGATTGCTGATTTATAAATATATGGATCAGGCAGCGGCGGAGAAGATTCGCCGGGAGCTGTACTCTGAAACCGCATTAGATGAAACTGTTGAATACCGCCACCCCCAATACCCAGGGTCCCGCTGGCTACAGATACGCTCCTACCGCATTACAGAAAATAATGACAGTAGATTCATTATAACCATGAATGACCGTACAGAGGAGCGCAGGACCGCCCAGGCCTTGCAGGACGCCTTAGTTAGCGCCCAAAACGCCAATAACGCCAAACGGGACTTTTTATCCCGCATGAGCCATGAAATTCGCACGCCCATGAACGCCATTATCGGCATGGCAACCATTGCCGCTGCCTCCATTAAGGACCGCAACCGGGTGGAGGATTGCCTGGAAAAAATCGGTTACTCCTCTAAACATCTACTAATGCTGATTAACGATGTTCTGGATATGTCCCGTATTGAGAGTAACCGTGTAAAGCTAAATAAGGAACCCTTTGAACTATATCAGTTCCTTAACAACTTCGTTTCAGTGGTATACCCCCAAGCCAATAGTAAGGGCCTAAATTTTAGCGAAAAAGCCACCGGCTTTACCGAGCATACAACTTTTGTGGGAGATTCTCTCCGCCTCAACCAGATTCTGTTAAATTTAACCTCCAATGCCATTAAGTTCACGCCCCGAGGCGGCAATGTCAGCCTGGAAGTCACACACTTGCCGTCCCGCAGTCAGAAAACCTGGATACGCTTTGTGGTGTCAGATACCGGTATTGGCATGGATGAGGATGCCTTGAGCCGAATTTATACCCCCTTTGAGCAAGCGGACGCCACCATTGCCCAAAAGTATGGCGGTACAGGTCTGGGTATGTCCATTACCCAAAATCTAGTGTTGCTAATGGGAGGATATATCAACGTCGAAAGCCAGCCGGGCCAAGGAACTACCTTTAGTGTAGAATTGCCCTTTGAGCATAGCAATATTGATTTGCAGCCCATGCGGGAGGGGGCCTTGGAAGCCCTCAAGGTTCTGGTGGCCGATGACGATCAGGATATTTGCCAACACACGGTTTTACTGCTGGAAAAAATGAAGATTCAGGCGCAATGGGTTCTTAGCGGCACAGAGGCAGTTGAAAAGGTAACCTCCTCTGAGGCTGATGGCTGCGGCTTTGACGTCTGTTTTATTGATTGGAAGATGCCGGATATAGATGGGGTAGAAACTACCCGGCGTATTCGAGAAAAGGTAGGCCCCGATACCCCAATTATTATCATTTCAGCATATGATTGGTCCGAAATTGAAGATGAAGCCCGGGCAGCAGGGGTAAACGCCTTTATTGCCAAGCCGTTGTTCCAGTCCTCCCTCTACAACGCCCTTGTGAATGTAACCAACGGCGCCTTCGGCAAAGCTAACGCAATTGGGGTAACTGGCGACGGCTTGCAGGGCAAACGCCTCCTATTAGCTGAGGATAATGACTTGAATATGGAAATAGCTGTGACATTGCTGGAAATGAATGGCGCCGTAGTAGAACAGGCCGCAAATGGTCAAATAGCTCTACAACGCTTTTTACATTCCCAACCAGGCTATTTTGACGCTATTTTAATGGACGTACAAATGCCGGTAATGGATGGTTGCGAGGCCACAAGACAGATTCGCAACTGCGGCCGGGCTGACGCCCAAACCATCCCCATTATTGCCACCACAGCCAATGCCTTTGCGGAGGATGTTTCCGCGGTGCTGACCGCCGGTATGGACGCCCATGCCGGTAAACCCCTGGATATTAAGGAGCTCTGCACCCTACTCTCCCAGTTATGCGACCGCAAAGATGGTGAAGCTTAAAAAGCTAGTGAAGCTTAATTGGGGGGGGCAATAGTTAGAGCTTACATCTATTCAACCATAAGCTAACCTGCCTCGGCGTTCCTGGGGCTACAAAACAAGCAGCAAAGTCCCTACCGGATGTTAATTCCAGGTAGGGACTTTTTAATCGCTATTCTAGTTATAAAGGTAAAAAAGCCCCCGCCAAACTACAGTTTGGCGGGGGCTTTAGTTGGTGGAGACAGCTGGATTCGAACCAGCGACCCCCTGCATGTGAGGCAGGTACTCTAACCAACTGAGCTATGCCTCCAAAATCCATATAATA
>DXZC01000066.1 GCA_019415505.1 Peptococcaceae bacterium
ACCCCCAAAACCCCCAAGGCCCAAAGCACAAACTTACCATTTACCTATCCCGTTAAACCGCCGCCTCATGGTGTTATTGCCAAAATAAAAGAAGCCTTAGCAGGTCTGCTATATTTATAACCTCAAATTTATCATAAAGCCCCCAACCTCAACCCTCAACCCTCAAGCTCCAAATTTCCCTTTTCCTACCCTTAGACCTCGCCTAACAGCCTTTTTACCAATTTAAAAGCAGCCCCTGTTGGGCTGCTTTATTTTTTGCCTTTGCCAAATTTTTTTTCCATAAGTAGTTCATCGTAGGACACCAACAGAGCCTCTTTTAAACAGCGCAGCTCATCGGGGTATATATGCCTCTGGCCTACCTCTATTTTCGCCAGAGCGCTGCGGGTAATATCGCAGCCCAGGGTTTGCAGCTTGGCGGCTAGCTGCTCCTGGGTTAAGCGCCGCTTTTCTCTAATTTGGCCAATGTTGGCCCCCAGTTTTTTTTCAAATTCATTATTCATGTTAGCACCCTTGCAGCAGATTATGAATTCCATTATTTATGTTGACTTTAGCATATTTATATGTTAGTATTGCACTAATATAGGTGCAAAATTGCTTGGGGTTTTTTAGGCGAGTCAATTAAGAGGGTATTAAGTTGCCCCAAGGTCTTGTTATGGCCAGCGCCTATATTATGACGTTGAAAACCCTAAATTATAGCTGGAGGCGGTTAATATAAATAAATCTAAAATATATGGTGGTAATTGCCTGGTCGGTTACTTCCTTTATAACATAAAAATTATTTTTCAATTTCCTATAGACAATTTACAATATTAGGCTTATAATAGATATAATACATTCCTAAATTTCCCAAATTCTCCAAAAATATGTAATGATATTTGTAAATTATATATTGGGCAAAGTTGTTGAAAGACAAGGGCGCAAAACTATAGGGTCTAAGTTTCGTAGTTGGAATAGGGCAGCCAGTTGCACTGTAAAAGGTTTTTTAATGTAACCGATTCTGTAGCGCTGCTCGGAATCGGTTTATTTATTTTTATCAAAGAAAATATAGGAGGTATGGCATCAGGGAATTAATAAGAGAGATGCACTTAGCAGGATGTAAGGCAGCAAGATTAAAGGATAGCAAAGGTACAAGGATAGCAAAGGTACGAGGCAGCTAAAAATAGTTGCCCCAAGACGCCATGTTTTTACCAGCTTAAATTCATTGGCAAAAACCACGGCATTATCCCGCCGGATTTGGGGCTATATATCCGGCTGAGGGTGAAATGAACGAAACACTGTTACTTGAAAGCGCATACATTTAGAGGCTAAATTAAAGCTTAAAAATTACACGCCACATTAACTGTAGGGAAACAGTAAGGAAAATGGGCGAATAAATTTTAAAGCTAATTAGCGTGCCATTTACTATTGGGCAATACGAAAATGTATACGTTTTGATAATGGCCGCAAACATGCTAATACAGTATATTTTTACGGTATATTTATGATATACTGCATTTTTTTGCATAATATTAGTTTCTCTAATTCTATAATATACGATAAAGTTTCTCTGCAAAGCTTAATATTACATTTGCGCTTAATGGGAACCTTGGGGACAAAGCCAAGTAAAAATAGGAAAGTATAATGAAAAGGAATGATAAAATGAAAAAGAGTTATTTAGCCATTTTATTGGCGGTACTCATGGTCTTTGTTTTGAGCTTTGGCGCTTTTGCGGCCGAACCGAACGCTGATTTGCTGAAAATTTCTTATAGCACAGACGCCGGAGCTGATAATGATAAGACCTGGACTGACGCTGTAACCACTTCCAAGGATTATAGAGTAAGCGCCAGCGCTAAAGATCCCCTTGACTTAAAGGACAAGGAATTCGTCTATTTGAAGGTTGCGCCTAATACGAGTTATGCTGGCAAATTATCAAATTTGAGCATTTCCTGGCAAAGCAAAAATAAAGCGGGCTTAAATGTGGTCTATAATGTCACTGACGCCAACTTTGGCGACGTGATTGCCATACCCGTAGCAGCCTTGGGAACTGACAGTAATTATTACTTCACAATTAGTTGTAAGTCTACCCTAGAGTACCCTAATGCCTTCCCCGTATACTATTGCGAGGGCCTGCTCCCACCTCAAGCTGAGGATCAGCCGGTAGATTTGGAGCCCTATTGCGGAATCTGGCAAGCTGAAAATTCTCCTAACATCGAAATTAAGAAAAACGGTAAATCTTACGAAAAGAGAATCGTTGGCGAAGTTACCTCTGATGGCAGTGCCGCTAAAGGCACTATAGGCGATGTTTTATATAAAGTCGCTAAGGACGGCACAGTTAACGAAAACCTCTATTTTGCTGTTGGATATACCGTCAACGCGTATTTGCAGTCCAGTATCAATGCCGATGGCAGCGTAACCCTGACCGCAATGGACGATTATTCCTATCGCACTGCAGAGGGGGCAAAAGCTGGCACCATAAGCAAAGATGCCGCTTATGCTAAAAAAATAGTGGCACAGAATACCACTACTGACAAAACTTACTCCTGGCTTGACCAAGCTGTTGCCGATATGCAACCTGGTGAAACCATTAAGCTCTTGGATGATTTAACAGCAGCTAAAAAAATGACTATTTCTACAGGTAAGGATGTTACTGTAGACCTTAACGGCCATGATTTAAGCTTTGACCAAAATCAAAACTTTACTATTAATGGCGGCAAGCTGACTGTAACCGGCACTGGTAAGGTTTCTGAAGAAAAACCCTATTATGCTCCTATCATCATATATGGCGCAAGCACCGACCAAGCTGATTACAGCGTGGTCAATGTCGGTAAAGATGTAACTCTGGAAGGCTGGAGCGGCATATTTATTGATAAGTCTGCAAAGGATGCCGGAGGGAAGTACCACGCTTTAGGCGTTAAGGTAGATTTCCAGGGCACTATCAATAGCGTCCTTGATACCAGCGGCGATGCTGGCCACGGCATTTATATTAATGGCCTGAATCAGGATATGGCAGGTAAATTCCCCCAAATTACCACCGGCCCGGATTCTGTGATTACCAGTAAAGGCAATGGCATTTACGGCGCTGGTTTTGCCCAGTGGAATCTCGCTGGCAGCATTACCGCTCCTAATGCCCTGTCCATAAAATCCGGTATTTACAACATCAGCGGTGGCGCCTATCATTCCACCGGTGCATTTGCGGATCCCGCTGACGCCAATGGCAACGGCTCCGAGGATACCGGCGCGGCTCTCAGCATAACCAGCAACGACGGTTACGCCAAAAAAACCGTGGTTAATGTCACTGGCGGTACCTTTACCAGCGACAATGGCTACGCCGTATACGAAGGCATCGCTCACGATAAAAATGACAAACCCGCTGCTGAGGCAAGCTATGCTAAGCTCACAATTAGCGCCGGCGAATTTAACGGCAACGCGGAAAAAGGCTCTGTGCAGTTGGCGGCTATGAAAGCCACAGACTACGCAATTACTGGCGGTACCTTTAACCCCAGCTTGCCTGTTTCCATTACTGGAGACGCTACCACTAATTACTATCCCTCTTTGCCCCAAGCGGTTAAAGCCGCTAAAGATGGCGATACCATAGTTCTCCATGAAGATGTCGCGCCCACCAGCGCCGTGATTTTTGATAAGAAGGACAATGCGGTAACCTTAGACCTCAACGGCCACAATATTGAGTCCAAACACAACAGCGTAACCTTGTATGTTTGGCAGGGCGCTGCCTTAAATATTGTGGACAATAGCGGCAACGAAGTCAAGGGCTCAATCTCCAATCTCGGTGAAAAAAGAGGCGCCAGCAACACCCTGAGAGTTGATGGTAACACTGCCTCTGAACAGAACGGCCCCACAGAACCGATAAATTCCTATTTGAGCATTGCCCAAGGTATTGATGTTTATGCCGACCATGGCGCCGGTGTAGCTGTATTCGGTAACGGCGCTAAAGCTGATATTGCTTGTAACGTCTCCGTTGGTGACGAATTTTCGCCGGTTAGCGGCAATGGCACCAATGGCGCTAACAACAGCTATGCCCATACAGTAATTAATATTAACGAAGGCGCCAACATTGTTTCGGAAAAGGCAGTCGCTATCTATGCGCCCCAAAACGGTATCGTCAACATCAATGGCGGTAATGTCACAGGTCTAACTGCTATTGGTATCAAAGCCGGTGAACTGAACATCAACGGCGGTAAGCTCACCGCTACCGGCGAGTATCAATATGCTGATGACAAGGACTACCCCGTTAACAGCAATGGTATTGATATAGACGGTTCCACCATTGTTTTAGACGGCAACAAGGCTTATAAAGGCAATGTTACCGTTAACATCAAAGGCGGTGAACTGGTTAGCGCCAATGGCCATGTGTTCCGGGAAGTCCGCACCAATGTGGGCTCAGAGGTTTCCCTGCTGGAATTAAACATCAGCGGCAATCCTACCTTAACTGCCACCAGCGGCAAGGATGTAATCAGAATTCCCGCTGACAGCAAAGGTACTGTAGCTGTGACCGGCGGCCAATTCAGCCCCATCTTGAAATCCCAAGTCACCACTGCTCCCTTAGCTGATAATAAGTATAATGAAGCAACCGGTAAATGGGAAGCTCTTCCCGATAGCGTAAATCTCTCTGATTATACCGCTTCCTATAGCGGCTCCACCATTTACCTCACCGCTAAAACCGTGCCCTATCATAACAACGCTGTTGGCAATGGCGGCAACTGGGTTGGCGTAGCCTTTAGCGTTCCTCAATACTATGAAGTAGCCGGAGAAGCCAGCTATGTATTTGGCGAAAATAAAGGTACCTTTAACTTAGATACACCTGACTTCACTGTTGACGGCGTTGATTATTACGCTTTCTATATTGATGCGGGGGCGGAAAATCCCAAGACCAATATCACCATTGACTGGGACGGCGATGCGAAGCCCTTATTACCCGTGAGCTACACCGTTAACCTCAAAAATGTAGTTTACGCGCCCCAGGGTGTGCCGGCTATAACCGCGGTGGAAAACATTAATGATTCTGAGAATAATGACTACTATGTCAGCGACCAGACTGTAGCTACTTTGTCTGGCCAGGAAATTAAGCTCACCGGCGCCATTCCTTATAAAACTGATGATACCAATAGTTTGGGAATGCCCGAAGGCAACCGTTTTGCCTTAAAGCTCTCGGTAGCCAATATTGCTGATGATACAACCATGAGCGTAAGCAATGGCGACGGCTGGAATACCTATACCAAAGAACAGTTTATGGATGGCGACGATTTCCTCTACCTCGTGGGCAATGCCACTGCCGGCAAAACCATGCAGGTAAAATTCCAGAAAGACGGCGCTGACCTTGCTGCCTATACCATTAGCTGGGAACAAGCCTTGTTAAGCCCGAAAAACTTGGAAGTTGTTGAAGCTGCCAAGCAGGAAGTTAGCACTGAAGTAGCCCAGGAAGACAAGACAGTTATTGAAGCATTGCCCGAGCCCACTATGACCGGTTTGGCTAACGCGGTTTCCGAGGAGATAATCAATGATTTAACTCCCGGCGCGACGGAACCTGAAGCTAAAGTGGAAATTGGCGTGAAAGTAACAGTACTACCCACTACTAAGGTAGACGCCAGTGTTCTGGCCTTTGAAGCCAAGCCTTATATCAAGGTTGGCGAAAGCGAAGAAAAACCTCTCTCCAATGATGATTTGAAGGGGATAAGAAATCCCATTACCTTAAAATTCGCTCTGCCGGACACCTTTGTAGTGGACGGACTCCAGGTTCGCCATATTAAAGAAGACGGTAAAACCGAATATCTCGTACCCAATATTATTGCGGAAACTACAGATGACGGTGTTCGGTACTATGCGGAAGTAACTATTTACGACTTCAGCCAAATAATTATTGAAAACCAGGATAAATTTACTGTAAATTATGACCTGAAACTGCCGGCGGACTTTGCTGGCGAAAGCAACAACCCCAATGAAGATACACCAGAACTCAAAGTTGCTGATTTGCCCTATGAATTGTTAGACGCTTCCGCCACCGGTTATGATTTCGCTGGTTGGTATGTGGCTGACGGCAATAATACGGTAGTGGATATTACGGAAATTAGCGGTTCTACCTTGAATGATTACGCTAACTCCCAAAAAGTAATAACCATTTACGCCAAGTGGACCGCGGCGGCAAGCACTGTAACCTTTGATAGCGCCGGCGGCGGCGCGGTAGCGGCCCAGACTGTAAGTTACGGTGGCAAAGCTGTAGAACCCAAGGATCCCGCCAGTCCTGTAGGTACCTTCAATACCTTTGTCGGCTGGTACCTGGTAACAGATGGTGAAATGGCCACAGAACCTTACGATTTCAATACTGCGGTAACCGAGAATATTACTCTGAAAGCCAAGTGGCAACCAACTGAATCTAAGTATGGTTTTGAAGTGGATGCTCCTCAGAGAGTTGACGCTAACACCGAGTATGATAATGTTAAAGTAACCTTAAAGGCCACGGAGGTTAAAGATACTGGTTTAGATAAAAATGGCTTAATTTTGATCTCGGTTAAGGCCAAACCGGAAGGTTCTAACCCCGTACTTAACGCTACCGATACTGAAGGCAATACCTATAACTTAGCTGAAACAGGCGTCTGGGGTCCCCTTGAAGGCTTCCCCGTAAGCAAGGACTATAACGCTACTACCGATATCAAAGCCACCTTTGATAAGGACGGCGCTTATAGCTTCGAGTTTAAACTGGTTAAATTAGCTGGTGAAGGCGTTCAAGTTGAAAAAGCTAAATATACCTATAATGTAGAAGTTGGCGTAACCCAGTATACCGTAGACTTTAACAGCAATGGCGGCAGCTATGTAGCCCCTGTTAAAGTGGCCAAGGCCGCTACCCTGACCCTGCCCGCGGCTCCCACTAAAGAGGATTACAACTTTGCGGGCTGGTATACTGACGCTGCCTTAGAAAAGGCCTTTGTCGCCGATACTCCTATTACCGCGGACATGACCCTGTACGCTAAGTGGGATAAGAACATTGTTTATGTAGACGTACCTAGCACTTTCTGGGGTTATGCCGATATTATGGCCATGACTGACCTCAAACTCTTTAATGGCGAGGTTATAAATGGCGAAAATTACTTTAAACCTGCCGATAATATGACCAGAGCGCAGTTTGTCACCGTCTTAGGACGTTATGAAGGAGTGACAGAGTCGGAATATTCCGCCGCTGATTACGCTTTCACCGACATTAGCTCCGGTGTAGAAAGCTGGGCTGGCTCCTACATTGCTTGGGCTTCTGAAAACGGCATAGTTAATGGTACCTCGGAAACAACCTTTGAACCCAATAAGAGCGTAAGCCGCCAGGAAATGGCCACCATAATTGGTCGTTATCTGGATTACAAGGAATATGCGGTTGAAGCTGATTGGAACGCCGTAAACTTCAGCGATAAAGTGCAAGTTAAAGATTGGGCCCAGGATGGTGTGGCAATTTGCGTACAATCCGGCATTATCGAAGGCTTTGACGATAATACCTTCCGTCCTGCCGATAACATGAACAGAGCTCAAGGCGCTACTGTAATGAGCCGCATTGTTAAGCTCTTTGCTGCCCAGTAAAATCTGTTAAAGACTAATTTTACAGTTATTTAACTGTAAAGGAAAATCTCTCAAAAGGGAGAGGCCGCTGTTGTCGGCCTCTCCCTTATATTTTTAGCCCCGGCCTGTCAGATGGTTACTGGCTTCCCGCTTTTCGCCTTACGGCTCTTATTTCTTGCTTTCTGCCTCCTTACGTTTCCCGTTTCCTGCTTCTAGCCTTACGCCTCTCATCTTACGTTTCCCGCCTTGCGTCTCTCGTCTCCCGCCTCTCATCTTACGCTTCTCGTATTAAGTTTCTGGCTTATTTCATCAACGGGTTTTAAATCTCAGAAAAAGTTTCCCGCGGAGGCAGGCGCGGCGCGGCAGGGGTAAAAGTTAAAGCCCCATAAGGGCCTCAACTTTTCAGAGTATTCCTAGTGTATACCTAGGAAATAGTAGTAAAAAAGACCGCGCGGCAGACTTTATTGCCTGTTGTGCGGTCTTTCTGTTGTTGTCGCCCTGGAGGTAGTTGTGGAAAAATTGATTTAATTTTTTCAGAAAGCCCTAATTGTATATCTGCAAGGGCAGCTCTATTTTACCTGGGGATAGAGCGGGAATTGCGGCGGGAAAGGAGGTTAGATTCGCCGCCGCTTTAATGGTTTTTAATTTAAGCCTGGCTTACGGCCTTGTGGACTGTCGAAATGCAATATATAATGTTGTATATTGTCGAATTATAGGATATAATAAAATTGTTTCCCAGTATTGTTGAAGAAACAAAATATTATAAATATTTCGATAAGACGTAATTTGTTATTAATATTGTAGTTAATTAAGCTAAGTTGCTGTATAGATTACCTCTATAGTAAATGTAAACGACCATATCTAGCGGCTAAAGCTGTAAAAAACATACCTCCGAGAGTATAGGTAAATGTAAATTAAGTCAGCTGAGGCCCAGACGAAAGGTTAAAGAACCTAAAATTAAAATTTTAGAGATATAACCCATTCTATGCTTGCAAGTTACTTAAAAACTGGTATGAAGTTGCCGGAGGGGTAAAGTAAAGCCCCATAATTCCTGCTTATCTGTTTAAACTGGCCTTTGGCAACTAAGAACGCAAACAAGGCTGGCTTTTGGGGCCAAAGAGCGCCCATAAGCCGGCTTTTGGAGCCTAGGAGCGCCAATCATCTGGTAATTGCTCCTCAGTATATAGTCGCTACATAGTTGCTAATAGCGTTATATAATCGCTAGTAGTGGCTACATAGTTGTTAATAGCGTTATATAGTCTAGTAGTTTCTACATAGTTGTTAATAGCGTTATATAGTCTAGTAGTTTCTACATAGTTGCAAATAGTGTTGTATAGTCCCTGGTAGTCGCTATATAGTTGCCAATAGCGTTGTATATTCGCTGGTAGTCTCTAAATAGTTGCAAACAGCGTTATATAGTCTCTAGTAGTTTCTACATAGTTGCCAATAGCGTTATATAGTCTCTAGTAGTCGCTACATAGTTGCCAATAGCGTTATATAGTCCCTGGTAGTTGCTACATAGCTGCAAATAGTGTTATACAGTAGCTAGTAGTCTCTACATAGTCGTTAAGAGCCGCCATAGATCGCTAAATGAGCCATATAGCCGCTGATAATTGGTAACTTTCAACAACTAAATGTCTAGCTTTGGCGGTTGCTTTTTCCGGGCCATTAAAAAAGCCCAACCACAATTTGTAGCTGGACTTTTCTTGGTGGGCCCACCTGGGATCGAACCAGGGACCGACCGGTTATGAGCCGGGGGCTCTACCGCTGAGCTATAGGCCCTAAACATCAGTACAATATATTATACATTTTTCCAAGCAACTTGTCAATGAAAAAGGTGCGGTAAACTATGAAAAAAATACCACTAAACCAGAGAAATATGGCTATTTTCGTCTTTTTCCTTATTGCCCTGGCTTTTGGCTGCGGTTACCTTTGGGGACAGGCAGACCCAGCCGCGCCAGACCCGGCAGAGGAAACCGCTGTGGACTCCCAACCAGACCAGGACCAGTCGGCATCTGACCTGGCGGCCACAGAAGGCGCGGTGATAAATCTTAATACGGCTGATTATTATCAGTTAATACAAATAGAGGGCATAGGCGATAAAACCGCCCGCGAAATATTGTCGTTTCGGGAGGAAAACGGGGGATTTAATGAATTGCAGGATTTGGTAACCCTTGGCTTAATCGGCCAAGAAACAGCAAATAAAATAGCTGATAAGGTTGAGGTGAAATTCCCATGAGACGGCCCCTAGTCTATTGTTTTCTCGCCTTCGCGGCCTCTTTAATTGCCAGCCGCTACCTGGCTGGCTCGTATTTTCTGTATGGCGGCCTGTTTTTCCTCTTGCTTCTCTCCTTGCCCTTGCTGCGGCATTTTAAGGCGCCCCTTTGCCTTTATCTGCTTTTGCCCATTTTTATCCTGGGTTTTTACTATGGGGAGTCGCAGACCGAAGTTGAGCCGGAATATGAATGGCAGTCCGATGTGAACTACGAGCTAAGCGGTGTAGTTACCAGTTTCCCCGAGGCTGGTGAGACCAGCGTTGCCCTGGACCTTGTCACTTCAGCTATCAACGGCGAGGCAGTAAAGGTCAAGGCGCGGCTTTTGGCGGAACCCGACGCGTCTGTGGCCTATGGCGATGTTTTACAGGTCACGGCCACAGCTATGCCCGCTGTCCAGACCAGGAACCCCGGCAATTTTGATTATGCCAGTTATCAGCGGGATAACGGCATTAGCGCCACTCTATCCGCCCTGTACGGCGGGTCAGTGCAAGTGGTGGCTCAGGACCAGGGCAATTTTATAATGTACCTGGGCAATGCTCTGCGTTCCCGGTTTATGGCGGCTTTAGACTATTTACCGGACCAGCAAGGGGATATTATTGCCGGCATATTTCTGGGCAGCACTGATAGCTTGTCCCAGGAGACGTTGGATACCCTTTCCCAAACCGGCATACGCCATTGCTTTTGCGTCTCCGGGCTCCATGTTGGTTTTGTGGTCTTGTTTGTCCATTTGCTCTTAACGGCCTTTACCCGCTCCCGCCGGCTGATTCTCCTGTTTTTAGCCCCGGCTCTCTTGCTATATTGTGCTGTTACCGGCTTTTATCCGGCAGTATGCCGAGCTTCTATCATGTGCTTTTTGGTCTATGCCGCCATGGCCTTGGGCCGTCCCGGCGATGGTTTTTCCGCCTTGGCTTTAGCCGGCTTTATTCTGCTGCTTTGGCAACCCAGCAACCTTTGGTTAGTTGGCTTCCAGCTTTCCTTTACCGCCATGTTTTCCATTCTCTATTTCCTACCCTTTTTCCAGCACCTGGTGAAACCGGATTTTTTCGGCAAAAGCTCCCTGCTTGTAACCTTGGCAGCCCAAGTGCTCATGCTGCCCCTCATAGCTTATTATTTTCAAACCGTCAGTCTCATTTCCCTCTTTATTAACAGCCTCTGCTGTTTTCTCGTTGGCGGCATAGTGGTGTTATCCTTGGGTTCCCTTATCTTAGCGGTATTTTCTCCTTTTCTCGGCGCCGCTCCCCTGGTAGTGGCGGGCTTAATCGCTGAGGCGGTGATAACCGGGGCGGAGCTCCTCACCCATCTGCCCTGGGCTTACTATTATCGGGGCGCTTTTCCCCTTTGGGCCTTAGGTCTGGCATACCTGTTCTTGTTGGTAATTCCCCGGCTCAACTTTCTCTACTTTCGGCCCTTGGTTGCCACTGCCGCGGTTTTGCTGGTTTTAGGCGGTATCTTATTTCCCTGGACATTAGCGGCGCCAAATTCCCAGCTACAAATGACCTTTCTCAGTGTGGGACAGGGTAATTGCTTTTATATCTCAACCCCGGAGGGGCAAAATATTCTGGTAGACGCCGGCGGCAAGGAGAGTCAGGCCACGGCCATCAACACCATTCGCCCTTATTTGCTCCACCAGGGGGTTAACAAGCTGGATTATATCTTTATTTCCCATGCTGACTATGATCATGTCGCCAGCTTACCCTATCTTCTGGACTTTTTTAAAGTCAAGCAGGTAGTTTTTACCCAGGCCGGCTATTATTACAGCTCTGATTACGAAACCCAGGCTTACACTGCCGGGGCTGAGGTGGTAACGGTAGAAACCGGCGACAATTTTACCATTGGCGGCGTGGATTTTCAGGTGCTGTACCCGGATAAAGAGCTGGTAGGTGAGAGTAACGACCTCTCAATGGTTCTCAAAGTAAGCTATCACCAGTTTGCCGCCTTACTTACCGGTGATATTGGGGCGGAAGCTATCGAGAGTCTTCTGGCTCAGGAGGCGGACCTCAAGGCTGATGTGCTGTGTATTCCCCATCATGGCAGTAAAAGTTCTTATTCCGAGGAGTTTTACCAAGCTGTCGCGCCAACTGCCGGGGTAATTAGCGTGGGCCGAAATAGTTACGGCCATCCCTACTATAAAATTCACAATTATTTCCTGGCCCACGATATACCGCTTTACCGCACGGATTTAAACGGCGCTGTAACAATCAGCCAGCCCGATGACGGGGCCGCCTTTACAGTTGAAACCTTCAACTAAGGTAACTAGATAGTTAGGAAAACAGGGGGCTAGATAGCCAGGTAGCTAAGTAGCTAGGTGATTAGGTAACGATTTTTCACTTAAAAATAATTATTG
>DXZC01000067.1 GCA_019415505.1 Peptococcaceae bacterium
TTATATCATATTCAACCATTAAAACAACTGTTTTGTTAATCTCATTTTGAAATAAGGAATTAACCTCGTAATACCCGCACATTTGAGAAATATATACTCCTTTCCACAACGAAGCTACGATACTGGCGGAAAGGTGAGAATACAGGTAACGTTCATACGATGTAGAGGCAAAAAAGAGATACCCTAAAAACATCTTAGCTTTCCACACCGGCCTTCCCACTATACACAAATTTTAAGAGGCTTACTCCCCCATTTACTAACACCCATTAATGACTCTAACCTGCCAGTTTACATGGGCTAACCCGTGAGTAATTATAACCAAAATTACAATAGTCTTGATTTTTTAATACCTTTTAACATATCTTAAAAGCATTTACAAATACTATTTAGTAACCTAAAAAAACCTCAGAGCTATTTTCTTCATAAAATTGACTAAAGCAAAAATACTCAAAATATGGAGTTAGAATTTTTTAGTTATAGAAATAGATAACTAAAAATCCGATACTAAAGCAACTAATCATAAGTTAATAACGCCGCTACCACCGAAACTTTAAGCAATTTTTAGCATACACGCAATGTACACAAAAATAAACTGTTATTACTCATAGAAAAAAGTAATAATAATACCAGTTTTAACAATAGTGAGGTGCGGCATGAAAGGTCACAAACCCAGTATTCTTCTTCTTATAGTTACACTTTTCTTAATAATTTTGGCTGGCTGTAACGAGCCTAAAGAGGAGGGAGAAAAAACTACCAACCTGGGAGGTAAAGACATTAAGACCCAAGCTATGGAAATAACAGGGTTACCGGAATATCCCCAGGCGCCGGAAAGAGGCACCAATAAAATTACAGCGGACACTACCATAACTCTTGCCGATGACGGCATAACTATAGATGGTAACGGAGCGTCGGTTGATAAGTCTCAAGTTACAATAGCCGCGCCCGGCACATATGCTATCAGCGGTAGCCTCTCAGAAGGCCAGATAGTGGTAGCAGAAAACAGTGAAACCGATAAAGTTAAGCTGATACTGGACGGCGTTTCTATACATACCACCAATTCCTCACCTATTTATATTAAAAACGCAGCTAAAACTGTGATTCAATTAAATGACGGTTCCGTAAATATTCTAAAAGATGAAGCAGCATCTGGCACAGACGGAGAAAGTGAACCTAATGCCGCCATATTTAGCAAAGATGACTTAAAGATAAAGGGTAGCGGCAGTCTTTACCTAACTGCCAACTGCCAAAACGGGGTTAACTGTGAGGATGATTTAAAAATTGAGGACGCAGCTATCTATATCACCGCAATTGACAATGGCTTACGAGGGAAAGATTCCGTTACCATAGATAGCGGCACAATAATTATAGAAGCTCAGGGAAACGGTATTTGCACTAACAATATGGAAGATGAGGGCAAGGGCTATATTGCCATCAACGGCGGCCACCTGGAAATAACTGCCCAACAAGACTGTATACAGGCGGCAACGGATTTATCAATAATGTCCGGGTCAATATATACTGCCAGCGGCGGTGGCGTTGGGGCAGCCAACGCTACTGAGAAGCAAGAAGATGACTTGGAACAATCGGACCGACAAGGTGACGCTGACCCAGGGGCGAACGAAAGCACAACAGACAGCGTAAGCTCTAAGGGCTTAAAGGCTGGTTTTACCTTGAATATTAGCGGCGGTACCATAGTGTCAGATTGCGCTGACAGTGCCATATATGCCGATGATGCTATAACTATTAGCGGCGGCAGCCTGGAAATTAGCACTGGTTATGCTGGCATCCACACAAATACAGACCTGGAAATTAGCGGTGGCACCATTGTAGTAAACCAAAGCCATGAGGGTTTAGAGGCCGCAAATATAACGATTAGCGGCGGTAAGGTTAACCTCAAAGCCTCTGGTGATGGTATTTATAGCGCTGGTGGCAATGATGTTCCCGGAACCGCTGCCCAAGGGGAGCAAGAGGCTTTGACTGACAGCAGCGGGGCGTTAAACATTAACGGCGGCACTATTATTGTTAATGCTGAAGGTGACGGTATTGCTGTTAACGGTAACGCCACTATAGTCGGAGGTCAAATATTGGTTTACGGCCCCAGCGGCGACGGCAGCAGTGGCCTGGACTATGGTGGAGAATTTATTGTTAACGGCGGCACCATGATTGTGTTTAGTACTACAAATAAGGCCATGGGCATTTCCGATGCCTCTAAGCAAAAGAGTATCTTTGTAGGGCTTACGGGCAAGGCTGATTCGGTGCTTAAAGTCAGCGACAGTAATGGCAAAACCTTAGTACTGGAAACCTCCCCCAAAGAATTTGGCTGCGTTATGATTTCTACACCGGACTTAACCGCAGGAATGTCCTACAACTTTTATTTAGACGGCGAAAACATAGGGGCCTTTGAAGCCCAATAATTAATAGTTAGTAATTTTTATCACTGCTTCTTGGCAGAGAGTCTATAAGTATAAAAAATAAAGTTATAATATTTAGGAGGCATTATGTTAAATATAGGTTGTCATCTCTCCAGCGCCAATGGTTATTTGGCTATGGGTGAAACAGCAAAGACAATAGACGGCAATACATTTCAATTTTTTACCCGCAACCCTAGAGGCGGTAAGGCCAAAAAATTTGTGCCCCAGGATGCGGCAGCCCTAGAAGATTTTTTACAACAGCACAGTTTTGCCCCCATTTTGGCCCATGCTCCCTATACCTTAAATGCCTGCTCAGCCAAGGAGGAAACGAGAAATTTCGCCCTAGAAGTAATGCGGGACGACTTAGAAAGGCTAGAGCATTTGCCCCATAGCCTATATAATTTTCACCCAGGAAGTCATACTGGACAAGGTGTTGAGACCGGCATTCAGCAAATAGCGGACCTTTTAAACGCTGTTATTACTAAGGAACAAACCACCACCGTGCTTTTGGAAACCATGGCCGGTAAAGGGACAGAAGTAGGTTCCACTTTTTCTGAGCTAGCTGCCATCATAGACAAGGTTGAGTTAGAGGAAAAAATGGGGGTATGTTTAGATACCTGCCATATTTTTGACGGCGGTTACGATATTGTCAACGACCTGGAAGGCGTTTTAGCTGAGTTTGACATGGTCATCGGCCTAGAGCGATTAAAAGCCATTCATATTAACGATTCCATGAACACTCTAGGGTGCCATAAGGACCGCCATGCCAAAATTGGCCAGGGTGGCATCGGCCTAGAGGCCTTTGGCCGCTTAATTAATCACCCGGCTTTACGGCATCTCCCCTACTACTTAGAAACCCCCAATGATTTGGCGGGCTATAAAGAGGAGATCAAGCTCCTACGGGATTTATATCGCTGAGCTTAAATAGAGAAAGGCAGACTTTAACAGTCTGCCTTTCTTTATTTGATAATCAGATAATTAATCCTATTAACCCATACGTTCCATTAAAAGACGGTTTACCAGGCTACCATCGGCTTTGCCTTTAACCTTGGGCATTAAAACTTTCATAATCTTACCTTTATCCATTGGTTGAGGACTTGTCAAGCCCAGCTCAACCAAAACACCCTCAATAATCTCCTGTATTTCCTTTTCCTCTAAAAAGGTGGGGGCAAACGCCTCTAAAACCTTGATGCGCTCCTGTGCTTGGGTAATAATATCCGTACGGTCAGAGGGAGCGGAATCCATGGTTTCCTTAGTTTGCTTAATCTCCTTGAGGATAATAGTATTTTCCTCTTCTTCCGTTAGGGGAGCTTGTTTATCCTTGGCTTTGGCTTTTAAAGCTGAAAGTAACAGGGTGAGGCTTTCCTTGCGTTCTTTATCCTTAGCCTTCATAGCTGCTATCATTTCTTTTTGGACTGCTTCTGTTTTACTCATTTATCTTTTCCTCCGTAAAAATTCTTGATAAACCACTAGTATTTCTTGATCCAGGCGCTTTAGGGCCTCAGTAATTATAGCAGCGGGTATTTCATAATGCGCTTCAGCAATGCTACAGGCTATAGCGGCAATGGTATCGCTATCACCGCCAAGGGATATAGCTTTACGCAAACAATCCTCAAAATCAGTTGCTTCAAAAAAGGCTGTCATAGCTTGGGGCACCGAGCCTTGACAGCTCTCGTTAAAGGTATAATTGGGGCGAATGTCCTCTATGCTCTGGCGAAAATCATAATTAAACACGCCCCGAATATAGTTCCTCACCTCATCCTTGGTTTTACCGTTGCGCAGCAAAAAAATGGCCGCAGCCACGCTTTGAGCGCCAGCGATACCCTGGGGGTGATTATGGGTAACCTCGGCGCTTAACTTAGCGACAGTCAAAGTTTCATCTAAGGTGCCGTAAAGCCAACCAACAGGCGATACCCGCATTGCCGAACCGTTACCCCAGCTATTGTAAGCCAAGGGCTGTTCCGAGTCTAACCAGGCCCTAAATCTGGCGCCATAACCGGCGTTAGGATATTTACGACCAAAATAACGCATTTCTTGAATTAAGGACTTTTTTATATCCCTCTGACTCAAACCATCTGACGCCATGAGAGCCTTAGCCACCGCGGCGGTCATAATAGTATCATCGGTGAAAATACAATCTTTATGCCATAGAGGAAAATCCATTGTTTTAATGTTATTAAACTCGTAGACGCTACCTACAATATCGCCAATCATTGCGCCAAGCATCAGCCGCTCTCCTTTCCCACTGTAACTTTAACTTTATATATTATAACACTTTCCCACAATTTTAACAAATAGAATCAAAACTCCCACCTTAAATTAGAGAATTTCCTAATCACCCGGTACGTGTGAGAACTGGCCAGTCTAACATGACCGGGATATTTTCTACAGTTGTAGTTAGTGGGAATATTAAAGCGTTTTATCTTAAAGAGACTCTAATAGTTTAATATGAGAGATGCAGGGCATAAGTACAGCGCCCCAAGAGAGCAACACGGTGAAAGTTGGCAAATATAATATAAAGCCAACTATTTTCCCTTATTTGCAATGATAGACACGAGAAATACAAGTTGGCGGCAGTTGATATAACTAGAGGTTAACAAGCTTGAGAAAGTGAGGTAGCAGAATAAATTAACAATGAGAGAAAGCGAGCAAGATTGTAAATAACAAAAACCGTCCAAACTGCAATTAATTTATAGTCCCCCTTAGCGGTTGGTGGGGCTAATTAAACCCGACCCTTATTAGCGAAGAAAAGGGTCTTTTACCATAACAAAGTTTGTAAGTAGAACTCCCTGTCGTTCTACCAGTTGTTCTTTAACAACTTTATAGCCCCTTTTTGCTAAAAATGGTTTTGCGGTAATCGAGGCGTGGGTAACGATCTCGCCCTGAACAGCTTTTTCTAACCTATTACAAATAGCAGTGGCAACTCCTTTGCCCTGATAATCTGCATGGACAAATAAACGGTCAAGATAACCTGATTTAGCTATATCCCCAAAGCCTACTATGATGTTATCGGCCACTGCCACAACGCTATAATGTTCTTGTAGGGACTGATGCCATTTTTCAAGATCCACCCTACCAGGCGCCCACGCATCTAATTGCTCTTTTGTGTAGTCTGGGGCATTTACTGTGTGAACAGTATTGTAAAACAGCTCAATCACTGCTTGGCAATCTAATGATTGATATTCTCTGATAATCACTTTCTTCCTCCAATTTCAATCTGTGGCATCTAAATTGAGGTTCATTTTATAACCAGTATAACATGGTAATCTAATACCGTAATTCCTTTTGGCTTTGGAAAATTACTTATATAGTTTAGCACAGGCACTATAGTCTTGCTTCGCCGCAAGCCCTGAACCATAGGCTGAGTACAAGATAACCAAAGGGATATTAAAGGTATGCTGTTATCCTGAAAAATGCAGTATTTATGGCTATACTATCGTTGCTTAACCTTTTAAGAACAAAAAGAACCGAATTATTTTCGGTTCTTTAAAAATTTGTTCTCAGATACGACTATCTTGACAAGAAAGTCAATATCTTTTGGGGTAAAACTGTAGTTAAAACAAATAAATTTATTATATGTTCTCAAGCGCATAAACCCCTACATTATAATATCTACTACCTGAAAAGGGGTTTTTATGTGTATTATCACTAAATTTCATTACAATTTTTGTTACAATTTCTTGTAAAATACCCGCTTAAAATCACCAATTTTTGCGATATCCCACCACTGTAGTCTATTTAGGGCCCACAAGCAAACTAGCTGCATAAAGACTTATGATACTTAAAACTAACTTAAAAAAGGGTAAAAAAGTGGTCGGAGTGAAAGGATTTGAACCTTCGGCCTCTGCGTCCCGAACGCAGCGCTCTACCAAGCTGAGCCACACTCCGACAAAAACAAAACGTTAAAAAGCAAAAGATGGTGTGAAAATGAAAAAACTGCAATAATATTATAGCCAAATTGCGACCTAATGTCAAGAGATATACACTAACCATTCACATTTATATTTTCGACATTTACTGACAAAATAGCAGATCAATATAAATGAGGAAAATTCAGTTGCCGCAAAGCTTCATACAAACCTATAGCCACAGAGTTGGAAAGGTTTAGGGAACGAATATCCTTTCCCATGGGAATTCGTACCGGGTTGCCATAGCCCCCCTGGAGTATTTCCAGAGGTAGGCCCCTGGTTTCCGGGCCAAAAACTAAAAAGTCATTTTGCTTGTAGGCCACGTCAGCGTAATTTTTTTTTGCCTTAGTCGTGAACAAATATAAATTAGCTTCAGGATTAGCAGTTAAAAAATCCTCAAAGCTTTTGTGAATATGTAAATCCAGTTTATCCCAATAATCTAAACCAGCCCGCTTTAAATACCGGTCAGCCAAAGAAAAACCCAAGGGCTCGATAAGATGCAGGGCGGAACCGGTTACCGCGCAAGTGCGGGAGATGTTACCAGTATTAGACGGTATTTCCGGTTCATATAAGACTATTTCCATTTGTTAATCTCTCCTTTTTGCTACCACTAATACCCGGCCGGTGCCAGAAGTTGGCGGTTCCTGGGTAAAAATGCCCCAGATAGCGAATAAATCCAAGTTATTAGCAGCCAAAGCCGACTTGACTATTGCCATATCGTGCTTCTTTTCTTCATGCTCCTCCTCAAAGCGACGGTATAAATCTCCTTCTCGGACAAAACCGGTAACCTTGATTCGCCAGAGCTTTTGAGCGGCATTATAATTATTTTCATAGATAAGGTACATATCCTCTAAATCTATCACTGTTGTATCTGAATCCGAATACTTGTCCACTAAATTAAGGTCGAAAATAAACACACCGCCGGGCTTTAAAGCTTGGGCAACTTGGGCGGCGAGACGTGGAAAATCATCGGCCCCAGTAAGATAATTTATACCGTCCTGGAATGATACCACCATATCAAATTCCCTCTGAAAGCCCATATCCAGCATATTCTTTTCATAATAATTGATTGCCAGATTGGCCTCCGCCGTTTTCGCCCGGGCAATATCCAGCATTGCGGGAGCTAAATCCACAGCGCTCATTGCAAGGCCCCGCTTAGCCAGGGGTATGGTGGTGCTCCCGGTGCCGCAGGCCAAATCCAAGGCGGACTGGGGCTTCACTCCGGCGGTGGCGGCTGCCTCCAGAATATAATCAGCCCAGCCTTCGTAATCCACCCCCAACATCATCATGTCATATATTTGAGCTAAACCCTCATAATTAGCCATTTTCCCCACCTCTGTAAACCGGCAAGGTAGTACCGCCCACTGTCATAGCGTAAACCTGGGCGTCCTCCCCTTTACAGGCCAATGCCGCGGCAAAGGCGGTCTCTAAATCCTTAAAGGGCCGCATATAAAGTTTTTCCACCATTGTTTCAGACAATGAAGATACTAAATAAACGGTAGCTTTTTTAGTTACTGCGGCAATAGCTGCCGCTTTATGGCCGCCTAAACGAAATTCACTCTGTATGCGCTCAAGAAGCTGGTCAGCGCAGGTAGCCTCATTGAGCCAGGCGGCAAAGGTCTTTTCACCGTAACCCTCCTTACACTCGCCCACCAAAATGATAATGCCACCATCTTTTACCGCCCATTGGGCGTTATCCAGAGCTTTTTGGGTCTGGTAGACATTTAAATCCTTGGGCAGTCCCCCAGGGGAGGCAATGACAATATCACCTTTTTTGTCAATATACTGCTTATATATTTTATCTAAAATAGCGCAGCCTGCCCGGTGGGCCTCAATAGCGTGACCGGCAACAGCGCCAATAATTTCCTTCTTTTCGTTGAGCACTACATTAAGAATAAAATCCAGGGAGAGGAAATTGAGAATTTCCTCTAAATCATCGCGGACAGGATTTCCATCAACATTGCCTACCTTAGCTTTTTCCTCCAGCATCATGGCGTGGTTGGCCTCAATAGTTCTCCGGGTGCAGGCTCCCGGTACAACAGCCTTAACGCCGCCGCTGTAGCCGGCAAAGTAATGGTAATCTATATTGCCAAGGCCAAGACGAATATCTGCCTCAACTACAGTACGGGCGACCTCGAAGGGAGTGCCCCTACTACTCTTACCCACCTCAATAAAATCATGGGCAGTTGAGTCCTCAACTTTTATACGCCCGTATACTGCTTCTCCCACCAAAGTGCGATGCTCCGACTCAGTTTGGGGACGGTGGCTACCCAAGGCTGAAACAATAGTAATATCCTCCGGTTTCACCCCGGCCTGCTCTAGCGCTGCTAAAACCGGAGGCAAAAGTTTATAGCTGGGGCAGGGCCTAGTTATATCGCTAATTATTATAGCGATTTTTTGACCAGCTTGCACAACTTCCTCTAGTTTTTTGGCGCCAATGGGAGCAGCCAAAGCCTCAGCGATTATCTGGTCGGCGCTGGGAGCAGCCTCCTCCTGACGGGGCAAGAGGGAGGCGATGAGATTTTTTTCCGGTATATGTACTCCCATACTGCCAGAGCCATAACCAAATTCTATATATTTTTCCGACATATTATACCTCCAATTTTACGGGAACCTCTTTAGCCAGTAAGATTTCTCCTGGGGTTACCTTGGCGTCATAGGCCAATATTTTAACACCAGCCTGAGACGCCTCCTTGAGCGCGGAGGCAAAGGCCGGATCTCTCTCGGCATGGGGGGTAAAGTAACGTATACCAGCCATTTGCATGACAAAAAGCACATAGGCATCATAACCATCCCTTACTGCCAATGCCAGCTCTCTAAGGTGTCTAACGCCTCTTGGCGTTGGCGCATCGGGGAACAGGGCTATATCATGGGATTCCAAGGTAACACCCTTAACTTCCATATAACAAATTTTTTCAGACCGTTTAAAGCGAAAATCAAAGCGTGAAGAGGCAAAGGTTTTTTCCCGCTCCACTTCTGTTGCGCCGAGCAGCTGCGCTATTCGTCCTGACTGCAACGCCTCCGCCACCAGTTTATTGGCAGCAGCGGAATCTACCTGTATCAGGCGAGAGCCTTTATATGCCGCATACAAAGTATAAGGATATTTGCGTTGCGGATTAGAGGAACGCTGCAAAAGTACCCGAGCATGAGGCACGAATATTTCCCGGCACCGGCCAGTGTTGGGCACATGAACCTTTAATTCCTCTCCAGCCTTAGTCCTCACCACCGCAACAAAGCGGTTGGGCCGGGCGAGGAATTCCGCCTCTTGAAATTTTTCATAGCGCATAGATAAAAATTTTCCTTTCAGGCCATAATAAGGCTATTAATGTGAGGTGACTTTATGAAAATATCCGCGGATTTTCAAAAAAACGTCGATTTTGTAAAACAAGCCATTGACCAATGCCCTGATTATATCATAAATGAGTTAAAACTTAAAGACGGTACGAGGTTACTTTTACTCTGTATCGATAACATGGTGGATAGCCAAATACTCTACGACGAGGTTATACCCAGAATAATGGATATGACCAAGGAAACCTTTACCCTGGACGCCCTACCCTTTGCTAGAGTTAAGGTTGATACAACCCTAGACGACGCCCTGGCAGGCGTGGCGACAGGCGGTACTTTTTTTCTAGTTGAGGGAATGTGCCGGGGCTTTGAGGTCAGAGTAGAAAGGCTATTTGGCCGTACGCCCATGCCCTCGGACACAGAGAAGAATTTGCGCGGCTCCAGGGACAGCTTTGTGGAAAATATCAACATGAATATGGCCATGCTCCGAACTAAGGTAGGCAACCACAATCTGAAATACGAGGAGCACTTTATTGGCGCCACCACCAATCAAAAGCTGGTAATCGCTTATATTAAAGGCATAGCCAACGAAAAGCTCTTGGCCCGGCTTAGACAAAGGGTAAAAAACTTAAATTTTGACGGCTACCTTTCCACCGGTTACGTGGAGCAGATGATAGCCGATAGGCCCCGCTCCCCCTTTCCCCAATTTGACGCTACTGAACGCACAGATAAAACTGTAGCTGGTCTGTTGGAAGGGAAATTCGCCGTGTTTGTTAACGGCGCGCCGGAGGCCCTACTGATGCCGGTTTCCTTTTGGGGCTTCTTTCAAGCTATGGACGATTATAGTCATAGCCCCTGGGTTGGCTCCATGCTGGGGATTTTTAGATTCATCAGTTTGTTTATTGCCATCTTCCTGCCCTCCATTTACATAACAGTGCTATCCTTTCACTACTATATTACGCCACTGTCCGTAATTTCCACGCTGCTAAATTCCCGCGATATGGTTATTTTTTCGCCTCTGTTGGAAGCTGTTATTATGGAATTCCTCTTTGAAATTATCCGAGAAGCTTCAGTGCGCCTGCCAACCTATGTAGGCAGCACTTTAGGTATTGTTGGCGGTATTATCATTGGACAGGCTGCCGTTGAGGTCGGCCTAGTTAGCAACTATATGGTAATTGTAGTTTCAGTTACGGCGATAGCCGGTTTCGTAGTACCCAGCCAGGATATGGCCTATACATTACGGCTAATTCGGTTTTTATTGATGTTCTTTGCGGGCTTTTTCGGCTTTGTGGGTATGATTATTGGCGGTTCGTTGCTACTTATTCATCTTATCCAAGTGGAATCTTTGGGTCGTCCCTACCTGATGCCCTTATTTCCCGCCCGTCCTAAGGAAGCAGTTAATACCGTTGTACGTATGCCCTTTAGATTCCTGCGCTTTCGGCCCTCTACAGCTAAACCCGAAGATAAGATAAGGGGGAAAAACCGTGGCAAGTAACAATATAACGTCAAACCAATTTATTACTTACATGCTGTCAACCGTGGCGGCGCTCACTATGATGAACGCCGCGCCTATCTTCACCCGTAATTTTGGCCAAAACACTTTAATTTTTATCGTAATAATTGCACTCCTCACCATTGTGCTGTTATTGGCCGCCGGAAAACTTATGCAAAGCTGCTCTTATCAAAGCCCCTACCCCGTAACTGTAGGCTCCCTTGGTAAATGGGGCGGGAAAATATTTTATAGCTTAGTTTGCCTTTATCTCGTTATTCTTTCCGCCTTAGCTTTAAAAATCTTTATATATATAATAAACCATTACTATTTACAACAAACGCCCCTGATTATAATTAGTATCTTATTAATCCTTCCCACATTGTATACGGTATATGGCGGACTTAGAGTATTTGGCCACACCTCAAGCTTACTTTATCTCCTAATTGGCATCTTTTTGGTCATATTTTTCTTTACTAAGAGCAATTATACTTTAAGCAATATATTTCCTTTGGTTGACCATAAATTAAAAGCGTCGTTACCATATATTCCCTGGTCTTTTATTTCTTCCGGGGCTATATTATCTTGCTTTTTCTTTATACCTGCAATAGTTGACCCCAAACATATAAAGAGAAGTATGGTGATTTTTACAATCCTATTTTTATCATTGTTATCTTTCACCTACATAATCGGCAGAGCTTATTTTGGGGAACCCTTTGTTGAATTGATTCTACCTTTTTTTAATCTTTCCAGTAGCTATGCCATCGGACCGTTAGAGCGTTTAGATGTAATATTTATTCTTATCTTCATTCCCGTATTAGGATTATTTAACAGCTTTTATTTTTTGCTCTGTCATAAAGCCCAAAAGGAGTTATTCGCCAAATTTAATACCAAGCATCCTAATATCGCCCTGTTGATTCTGGCGGTAATAATTGTTGCCTTAGCAACCTGGGTACCTTTACCTAATGTCCTTTGGAATACCCTATATTTAGGTAATATTAGTAACTT
>DXZC01000068.1 GCA_019415505.1 Peptococcaceae bacterium
AAGAGACAGTAATGGTATAATATAGTGTTATAGAATTATTTATTTGAGGTGATAAAATGGTATTGCGGGATAAAAACAATCTTACGGAGGCGGAATTTCTCGCTAATTACCAGGCCCAGGATTATCCTCGCCCTTCGGTCACAGCGGATATTCTCCTTTTCGCACCCGATTCCCAGGGTTTAAGCCTCCTACTGGTGGAGCGGGGCGGCCATCCTTATTTGGGGAACTGGGCCTTGCCCGGCGGCTTTGTGAACCCTGGGGAAAGCGTGGATCAGGCGGCAGCCCGTGAGTTGGCGGAGGAAACCCACCTCAGCAATTTACCTTTATGGCCCTTGGGGCTATTTAGCGATGTGGGGCGGGACCCCAGGGGCTGGGTTATCAGCCAGGCTTACATAGCCATAACAACTCAAGAGGCGGTAAAGCCCCAGGCCGGGGACGATGCTGCGGCGGTGCGCTGGTTTAACGTAAGCAGCCAGCGCCAGGGCAATACCCTGGACTTAGCTCTCAAAGCCGGAAATATTAGACTAACGGCTAAATTACTCGTTACCGAACAGGCCACCCCCTGGGGGCTGCAGCGGAACATAACCCTGAAAAACAGCGACGGCCTGGCCTTTGACCATGGGAAAATAATCAGCAGCGGTCTGCTGTATTTGGGGGAGAAAAATAAATAAGGTAAAAATTAAGCTCAAGTGGTATTTATTGTCAGTTACCAGGTCATAATAAAAAGATGTTGGCAGTAAGAAGCGGCATATTTGTTTTAAGAAATAAAGGACAGGTGATAACATGAATCAATTTTTAGCAGACTACTTACAATCATTTGTCAAGGTAAGCTTCACCTTGGAGAGCAATGGCGAAAGACAGGTAATTGGCGACGGCGAGCCGGAATTTACCATCAAGCTCAACGCCCCCCTAGATAAACAGGAGCTATTAACCAGCACCTCCTTGGCTTTGGGTGAAGCCTATATGCGCGGCGATATTGAGGTAGATAGAGACTTATACGAAGTACTCAATTTATTTTTAGGCAATATGAGCCAATTCAACCGAGACCACAAAAAGCTGAAAAAGCTGATTTTCACCTCCCGCAGCAAAAAAAATCAAAAAGACGAGGTGCAATCCCACTACGACATAGGTAATGACTTTTATCAGCTCTGGCTGGATGAAAGCCTCAGCTATTCCTGCGCCTACTTTAAAAACGATAGCGATACCCTGTACCAGGCTCAAGTGAATAAGGTTGACCACATATTGGCAAAGCTGCATTTACAGCCGGGCATGAGCCTGCTGGACATTGGCTGCGGCTGGGGTTTCCTGTTGCTGCGAGCAGCCCAAGAATACGGCGTTAAGGGCACGGGCATAACCCTGAGCGAGGAGCAATACCGCAGCTTTAGCCAGCGCATAAAGGACGAGGGCCTGGAGGAGCAACTCACAGTTAAGCTCCTGGATTACCGGGATTTAAAAAAATCCAACTGGCAATTTGACCGTATTGTCAGCGTTGGTATGATTGAGCATGTAGGCCGGGGCAATTACGAAGAATTTATGGCCAACGCCAATGCGGTACTCAAGGATGAGGGCTTGTTCCTCCTCCACTTTATCAGCGCCCTCAAGGAGCACCCCGGCGACGCTTGGATTAAAAAATATATCTTTCCCGGCGGCGTTATACCAAGCCTACGGGAAATTATCAATATCATGCCCGACTATAACTTCTATACCCTGGACGTGGAAAGCCTCCGCCGCCACTACAATAAGACCCTGCTCCAATGGCGGCAGAATTTCCTAGACCATAAAGAAGAAATAGTTGCCGACCGGGGCTTAGAGTTTGCCAGAATGTGGGAGCTTTACCTGACCTCCTGTGCCGCTACCTTCAATAACGGCATCATAGATTTACACCAAATTCTCATGTCCAAGGGCGTAAATAACCACTTGCCCCTGGTAAGGGAGGTTTAAAAACTAATAGAAAAGGGGACGATACAATGTTACAAATGTGTTGGTGTACCATAAGAGTTTCCGATATGGCTAAAGCGGCAAGCTTTTACCAAGATATCCTAGGGTTGGAACTGGAACGCCGCTTCCAGCCGGAGCCAAGCAAAACCATTGCCTTTTACCGGGCCGGCAGCGGCATGGCGGTGGAGCTGATCCAGGACAACGAAGCAGAGGGCAACCAGGTTAATACCGGGGTTTCTCTGGCCTTTGCCACCCGGGATTTTGATAATCTGCTTCAAGAAATCACCGCCAAGGAGATTACTATAAAAAGGGGCCCCCTGACCTTGGGCAAGGATACCACCTGCTTTTTTATAGAGGATCCCGACGGCGTGGAAATTCAAATAGTAAAGGCTTAACCAGCAAAGGCCAGGCTTACAACTGGTAATGCTAGGACAAATAAGCTGGCAGGCGCTAGTCATAGCCGCCTAGCTGACTTAAAAGGCAATAGCTCAAAACCATAAAACAGAAAAAGATGATAAGGCGCTTCAGCCTTATCATCTTTTAGTTTGCCACCGCTTTTACCAGCCGCAACCGCAGCTATTGGTCGGTTCATAGGTTTCATCGTCCCCTATTGGCTCGTCCTTATTGGCCAGCCACTGCTCTAAGGTAAAATCAAAGCCTATTTTATAGGCCAAAGCCACAATCTCACTGTCGCTTAAATTTGCCACCTGAGCGGCGGTTGTCGGTTGCTCTCGCAAATAGAGACGAAAGGATTTAACTGTATTAGCCACTCTTGGCCTCCTTTCCAAAAAATTGCTCGTCTCATCTTTCACTCTCCCAGGCTGAAGCCTTGGTCCAAAATTGTTAAGCATTGGGCAAAGGTTAGCTCCCGGCCCAAGCAGTGCAGGAGCACCCCGGCGCTATCTACTGCTCCCACCAGAATAAATCCCACCAAGCGCCCTTGAACGAAAACGCATTTGCGGTAAAGGGAGCGCTCCGGGCACAGCTCATATTCTACAGTGGCATCAGGGGTTTTCCCCCGGCTATCTCCGGCGCAAATAGCCTTGAGGCCGAAGAAATGCAGACTGTTCATGGATAATGCTCCCCCATACTCCATTGTCTCCCCGGCCATATTGGCTCCTGCCACCTCGCCTTGTTCAGCGGCCGCCGGCCAAATAGCGTAGGCCGCCGCCTGACCGGTCAGCTTATCAAAGCTCATAGCAACGTCGCCAGCGGCGTAAATATCCGACAGATTAGTGGCCATGTGAATATCAGTTTTAACGCCCAGGCCCGACATGGCCAGAGTGGCAGGGAAAAAATCCGTGTTCGGCGTTACGCCCTTGCCCATAAATATTACGTCCACAGCCAGTTGGCTGCCATCGGTAAGATGCAGGAGCTTTTCCGCACCGTCGTTGGAATAAGAAACCTCTTGGGCGCTAGCCCCTAAAATAAACTTAACCCCGTTGATTTTTAGCCGGGTCATCAGCAAATCCGCCCCCACCTTGTCAAACTGCTGGGAAAGTATGTTTTGTGAGGTCACCACAACTGTAACATCGGCGCCGTTCTCAGCTAAGGCGGCGGCGGTTTTCAGGCTCACCAAGCCGCCCCCCAGCACCGCAATACAGTTTTTACCAGCCTTAATCTGGGCTAAGAGTCTTTCCGCGTCAGCCAGGGTGCGCATAACGTGAATATCCCCTGCCCTGGCTCCCGGCAAGTCGGCCTGGTTTGCCGACGCGCCGCTGGCTATTAACAGCTTATCATAGGGTATCCCTCTGCCGTCGGCCAGGGCCACGGTCTTATTGACCGGGTCCAGGTCAACAGCACGAACGCCCCCTAATAATTTAATATTCTGGTCCGTATAATAGCTAGCCGGACGAATATACATGCCGCACTTACTGGTTTTACCTCCCACATAGTAAGTTGTCAGACAGCGGGAATAAGCCATTTCCCTTTCCGTGCTAAGGATTGTAATTTCTCCTGCCCTATCCCGCTGACGAATGGCGTCGGCGGCAAAAATTCCCGCCGCGCTGTTGCCAATCAACAGATATTTAGTCATGCCAAGCCCAAGGCCGCCCGCTTCGCCTTAATATGGGCCAAAATAGACTTGGCCGCGACTTGGGGGTCAGCCTCCACATAGAATTTACCGCCTACCAGGTCCTCTAAATCCTGGGTGAGCACCTTGGTGACGACAGAGCTACCCAGCACGTTGGGCGACATACCAATGTGGGTAAAAAGTCCCAAATCCACAGCCCAAGTGCCGATGGAAAGGGCCTTTTCATGGTTTAATTCCGGGGCCGAGGCGGCAGCGGGCAAGTCCTTAATGGGAACCTGGAGGTAACCGGCTAAGGCTGCCAGTAAATCGCCAATGCGGCCATTATCCACGCAGCTACCCATATGGAGCACCGGTGGCAGGGGCGCTCCCAATCCCGCGCTGCGGCCCACCGCGTCTAGCACTGCCAGCAAACCGGAGCCAGCGTATTTTTCCGCCCCAGCGGGACACATGAGGCCAGCCTTACCCAGGGCGTGGGCGGCGCAGCCGGTAACTACTACCAGGACGTTTTGCCGCACTAACTCCTGGGCCAAGCCCACGATAACATGGTCCTGGGTAAAGCGGGTATTATTACAACCCACAATGCCCACAGCACCCAAAATATTGCCGTTGGCTATATTATCCACCAAGGGCTTTAAGGGGTTATCTTGGTCCAAGGTGGACAGAGCCGTCACAATGGCCTCAACGGAGAAGCCGCCCCACATTTCCGCTTTATCGCTGGGAATATCCACTTTAGCTATGTTTCTCTGTTTAAAGGATTCTATACCCAAAGACACAATTTTCCGGGCGTCGTCATCAGCGGTGGCAGCGTCAAAGGGCACGTGCTCCGCACCGGGTATTTTGCCGATTGGATGGGTGGTGACTATTTTCGTATGGTAACAAGCTGCCACCTGGGGCAAGGAGGGCATGATACATTGCACGTCCACCACCATTAAATCCACGGCGCCGGTGATTACGGCCAACTCCTGGGAGAGGAAATTACCCGCCGAGGCCACGCCCTGACGCATTAGCACCTCATTACCGGTACAGCAAATACCGGAAATCTTAATGCCCTTAGCCCCCACGGCAATGGCCTCTGATTCCAGCTTCTGGGCCCACTCCACAATTTTTTCCGAGAGAAATGGCACGTGGCCGTGGACGACGATATTTACCTTGTCCTCCTCTAAAACGCCGAGGTTAGCCTCGCTTTTCACCGGTGTGGGGGTGCCGAAAACTATATCCTGTATGTCCGACCCCAGCTTTAATCCTGAGTAAGCGTCTACCAACCCCATTTTGGCGGTATTCAGCAACAGGTTAGTGGGGTCTGCGTCCACCCCCATAGTGGTTTCGTGCATGGCTCGGCGTATTTCCCGGTCCGGGCTTTGGGGTAAAATACCCAGGCTGCGCCAAACCTCCAAACGCTCCTGGGGCACATTCGCCTGTAAATAGGCCATGGTTTCCTGGCCGGGACCAAAGTCCGCAAACAGCTTTTGGGCTAATTCTTGAGCCAGGGCTTTTTTGTCCTTACCTTCAGTTTCTATACCTAAGTTACCGGCCACTGATTTTAACTTAGCTTCATCCTTAATTTCATAGGGTACCTTGCCTTCGGCGGCTAAGGCCATAATTTCCACAGCCTCAAATGCGTGGTCCACATGGGTTGCGGCGCCCCCGGTTACGCTACGGAGCAAATTTCGCGCTACAATGGTGTGGGCGTCGGCGCCACAAATGCCACGCTGGGGCTGACCAAAGGGATTAATGCGGCAAGGACCTTGAAGGCAGTTACGGCAACAAACCCCTAACTCACCAAAACCGCATTGTGGTTGTTGCTGCACATAGCGGTCCCAACAATTTTCCACATTCTCCTTAAAGGCTTTATCCAACATTTTTAGGGAAGCGGCATCAATGGATTTTTCCCGATTTTTCATTTTAATCTGCTCCTTTCACATAGCTAATCAGGTAATCAATACCCTTTTCCTTGCCATACCCTTCAACTTCCCCATAGGTTAAGGCCCCGGTGGGACAAGCGTTAGCGCAGGCCGGCTCCTGCCCCGGGCCGCAAAGGTCGCATTTAGCCGCCTTATGTCCCGGTCCTTCAGTAACAGCCCCCAGGGGGCAGGTCATAACGCACATCCAACAGCCTATGCACTTAGCGGCGTCGCAGAGGACGGCGCCACTGTCCTTGTCCCGGCGGATAGCCCCGGTCATACAAGCTTTCAGGCATTTAGCGTCAGTACAATGGCGGCACTGCATGGGAAAGCGCAATCCACCGCCGCCGGCTACCCGAACGGTTACAGGGGGTTTCTCCCCACCCAGAACCGCGTTAAGCAAGGTTCTGGCCTCACTGTGGGACACAGCGCAAGCCAATTCGCAAGAGTGGCAGCCCAGGCAGCACTCAAAATTAACCATTACTCTTTTCAACTCTCTCACTCCCTTTCTATTTCTCTACTCTCACCGCAAAAAATTAAAGTTTTATCATATTTTTAGTATACTATTATAATTGGTAAATTACAACTAATTTTTCCAGATCAAACAGGAAAAACCGGATTATACAGAGAGTTTGAAAGTTGATTTAGAGAAAATAAGCTCTTGTTCTGAGGGTTAAATAGACTCCATGATAGCAAAAGGCAGTAATAAGTGACTGTAACGTCAGATTTTATTGGCCTTGGCAATGGCTGCCAAGAAAAAGAACTGAGAATACCACGTCAAGTGAGCAACTGACAAAGGGTCGTCTTGATTGTATTATATGGTGGCATACCGGGGCGAAATTGAGCCAGAGCCAAGGCGCCAGACCTTATTGACATACAGGTAAAACCTGACTGGAGGCGGTCTTAAAACATAAGACTGGGCTTTAAGTTGGTCTGCACACAGCCCCCAGTTCCTGCTCAGCGAGGCAAATAAGGCTGCCGGTCTTGGGGACCGCAAGGAAATAGCGGGGAAACGGAAATGTAAAGACCCCAGGGAACCAAAGCCATAAGGGAGCAGCAGCCAAAAAACAGCGGCAAAGGAAGATATAGCCGCTTTTAACTGTTAAGGGTATCCAGCAATACTGGCTGAATCCGGGTTTAAGCTTAGCCTGGCAAAATGGCGGCTGGGGAATAACAGCCCCCAACAGAACTTAACCGCCTGGCTCTGGGTAGAACTTGCGAAGTAAGCAACCAGCTTGCGCCTCTGCTAGGACCACTATAGAGCCCACTGATATATTGACGCTAATCACACTAGTACAGAGGAAAAAATCAGACTGAATACAAAAGACGATAAGGGGTATTCTCAGGACTGAGCGGCAAACCTATAAACCCGAAAGGTTAGCGTTAGACACAGCAACACAGCGGTTAAAAAAACATGAAACAGGTGTTTCACCCACTGAGCGAGTTAACCTCGGACACGAATTGTATTTTTACGTCAAGCCAACAGTGCGGCAAAGACAAACGCCGCTGGACACGCCGGCCTTTCCACACCTAGCCAGGGATGCCGCAGCTCCCCCTACCCCGCCGCTCATAGGTAAATTACAAAAATTCTAAGTTAGGAGGGTAAATACCAACAAAACGCCAAGGGACTCAGGATAGACAAAACCCGCCCTGCCGACTGGCAAGGCGGGTAAAATATTCAGTTTTGCTCAACTAATCCAAGTCCACGGGGCCAAAGCTATGGGGCAGTAATTCCTTGAGGGTATAAACTGCGTAATCATCCCGGCTTTTAGCCACAATAATCTCAAAGCTCCCGGCGCAAAATTCACACATCACCTGGCGGCAAGTACCGCAGGGAAAGGTGTAAGCCTTATTGATATCCTCCCCCGCTTTTCCGCCGACAATGGCAATGGCGGTAAAATCCCGGCAACCGGCGGCTATAGCGTTAAAAAAGGCCGCACGCTCCGCGCAAACAGTGGGACTTAGGGCTGCATTCTCCACATTACAACCTTTAAACACTCGCTCATCTTCGGTAAGCAAGGCGGCGCCCACCGCAAAATGGGAATAAGGGGCGTAAGACATTTGGCGGGCCTCAAGGGCCGCGTCAATAAGTTCGGAAACATTCATAAATCATACCTCGCTACAATTACAAGTTGCACAACAATTTAACGCCTTTACTGGTACCCAGCCGCTCGGCGCCAGCCAAGAGAAAGTCGGTCATATCCGCCACAGTACTGAGGCCCCCGGCGGCTTTGATCTTTACCTCTGGGGGTAGATGTTCCTTAAATAGGGCCATATCCTCTAATACCGCGCCCTTGCTGCCAAAGCCAGTGGAGGTTTTTAAATAATCAGCGCCGCCTTGGGCCACGCATTGGCAAGCTGCCAGTTTTTCCTGGCGGCTGAGATAACAGGTTTCGATAATAACTTTGAGAATCCTGTTGCCACAGACCTCCTTCACCGCAGCTATCTCCTCTACCACCTGGTTCAGCTCGCCGCTTTTTAAGGCTCCCAGAGCTAGAACCATATCTATTTCCTGCGCCCCCTGGGACAATGCTTCCCTGGCCTCAAAAACCTTTGTGGCCGTGGTGTTATAGCCCAAAGGAAAACCAATCACCGTGCAGATGTTAAGGCGCGGAAACGTCGCTGCCGCTGGCCCCACATAATTAGGGGGTATACACGCCGCTGCCACCTGATATTCCTCTGCCTCCCGGCACAGGGTCATTATAGCCTCTAAGTCGATACAGGGCTGGAGGGCGGTGTGGTCAATATGGGAAAGTAAGGTTGCTTTATCCATTATATTATATCACCTTATAAGTATCTCTAGGGTTATAAAAATTATACCATAGGGCTGGGAAAATGCAAGGCCCCTAGACCTTGTAGCTAGGGACTATTTTGGCAACCGCCCGGTGTTCCCACTGGTTCGGCCCTGTCAATCGGGGACTACTTATAATCCACGGAGTACAGCTTTCACCTGGCCGGACTTTACCCTATCCGCTCCGCAAGGCAATGCTTTTCAACCCATAAACTGTTTAAAGGCAGCCCTAGGGCTTTTAATTGAGATACGCCGCTGCGCTTTAATTGTTATTTAGCTTTAAAAGTGTAAATTTCAACAAAAAAGTCGTAAGTTTTGACATATCATTATTTTTATAAAATTTTGTGTTATTATATAAATAAAATTCACCTAAGCTATAATCCCAAGAAATCTAAAACTTTTAGTTTTACCGGTTAAAAAACGGAGGGAAGTGAACTGGAGAGGTAACTCAGGGAGTATAGATTTTTATTCGATAAATCACCGCAGCAAACTGGGGCCAATTTTCCCGGCTGAGCAAAGGCGTCCTATGAGTTTCGGGCAGAGTTTACAGACTCGGATTATAATGCGCGGGTGGCCACAATGTCTAATATATACCGTACTGAAAGAGCCATAGCGGGTTTTCTCAACGCTTACTACTACAAGGGCGGACAAACGGCTGAACCGACAAGGTTATAGACGAAAGATAAAATAAAAAAGGATAACGTCATGAGCTTCTTAGAATATTTAATATTTTACGGATTTAGCTTTTTATTCTTGCTAAATATTTACCTCACCCTCTTTCTGCGGGTGCGCCGGGGTCGCGCCTTTGCGGATAAATTTGCCCGAGCAGCCTTTCTCGTGGGGTTGGCGGCAACTGTCATCGCCTGTGTTAACTTGCCCTTTGCCCTCTCCAACGCCGGACTTGCCAGCCGCTTTTCCTTCATATCTTATTTTACGGCCCTGTTAAATGCTATTTCCCTCGCTATTCAGCTAATATATTGCTTTGACAAAGGCGGAAAGGGGGAGAAGAAATGTTAACTTCCGCAATTGCCGCTTTCTTGATGTTCGGCTACTGGTTCTTTACCCCGGTCAATATCTTAATAGCTGTATGGCATAAGGTGAAAAAGGGAAGCTTTTTTCCCAACCTGGCCCTGGCCCTAATTTTTTTCCTCCAGCTAGCCTATAACTATTTGTCATCTACGTTAGCATAGCCAATAATTTGCATTTGGTACGTTTTTCCGAATATTTTCTCCAAGGTTTTATTATGTACATATTCCCCGCCACCATGTTTAGCTGTTTTTATTGCGTTCTGCAATGCTATTACTTTTTTGTCTGGAAGCGAAGGGCTAAGGAGACGGGAGCACCTGAAGGGCGGTTAGATAATAAGACCAAATAGGGCCAGAGAAAAGGCCTGGAGCCTATTTACAAGCAGCAAACATTTTTAAACACCAGTCTGAGGCTAGACAACTCAAAAAAACAAGCGGCTGGACGCTCAATGCCCCAGCCGCTAATTTTATTTGAATTGAGCCTTATTTTAGTCCATAGCATACCTGCCCTTTACCCGCTTACTCATATAGAAGGAGCCATATCCTCAACAGCGTAAATTAATAATTTGCCGTCTTGACGTTATATTCCCTTCCGGCCCTTGGTCATCTAGGGTTGGCAGCTACATTTTCAACCGCCAGATAAAAGCGGCGGCAGGGCAACGCCGGAGGGCAGGCTTCTGCTGAGCAATTATTTAAGCTCAACGAGATATATGGCCAGGTTACAGTAATAGAGGCATTGCAGATCCACCCTTCTCTAGCGGCAGCCTCCACCCTAAAAGGTTAAAGGGCAGCACCACCTTTCTGGACGGCCAAGAGTAACTAAGCTGAACAACTATCTTTCCAGCGTAAGGCCAAACCCTGGACAGAGCCTCAAGTTACGGCATTAATACAGACTAAGGGCGAGAGACAATCGCCTTAAATTGCTATGCCCAAAACCAAAGGCCCAGAAAGGAAAAACGGGAACGGAAAAAATACAGTATGGCCTGAAACGGGTCAGGACAATAAAGGCCCATGCCATTGTAAAACGCCCCGCAATCCCCCTCTATTAACTCAATATAATTAATAGTCTTAATAGGTTTACTCCGTTTTCTCCAACAAGATACGGTGGTCAACCAGGGCCATCTCCTTAATTTTGGCTTTCACGGTTTTCCGCCGGCCAAAAATATCCTGGATAGACAGTCCCTCATCAGTGGGGGAAATCTTATCCACTGCCTCTAACAGCAGTTCATAATCTTCTTCGTCCTTAGCTTTTATATATACGTTAGCTTCACACATAATTAAACCTCCTAAAAAATATAAAAAAGCACCCGAAAAATATCGCGTGCCTCCGTGGCTTGTTCTATGACTTCAGTCATAATTATACTTTAATTATAGGCCCACGGATTTAAAAGTCAAGGGAATTTTTTGCCTTTATTTTTTTCCGGGGCAATAGGCACAAAGCCCTCTCCCATAGCCTCCACAGCGTTGACCACCACCACAAAGGCGTCGGGATCCACATTGTAAACAGTATCCTTCATTTTACCAAACTCTGCGGGCAAAATTACGGAAAAGAGAATATCCACTGCGCCGTTGCCGTAACCGCCCTGGCCCTTTAAAACCGTAATGCCCCTGGACACGCTGTTGTAGAGGGCCGTCTTGACCGCCGGGGCTTGGGAGCTGATAATAAACACCCCCTTGGCCTGGGCGGCGCCGCCTTGAACCAAGTCCACCACTCTGGTGCAAATAAATACCGTGAGAATGCCGTAAAGTATTAAATCCGCACTGAAAATTAGGCCTGAAAGGGCAATTATTAAGCCGTCGGCTAAGAATAGGCCCGTACCCAGCTTCCAGCCAAAATAGCGACGGAAAATAGCGGCAATTAAATCTGTGCCGCCGCTGGTTGCCCCGAAACGGAAGATTAGGCCCATACCTGCGCCAGTGGTTATGCCACCATAAAGGGCTGAAAGCAGCGGGTCCGGGGATAGAGCCACGGGAAAAATTAAGTTAAAAACCTGGAGAAAAAAGGCCATGAGCAGAGCGGCGGCAAAGGTTTTAGCCAGAAACTTAAAGCCAAACACCCAAAAAGCCCAAATAAATAATGGTATATCAATGGCCACCGCCGCAGCGCCAATAGGCACTTTGGTTAAATGATAAATAATCGTGGCCAAGCCGCTAGTACCACCGGCCACTATGCGGTGGGGCACCAAAAAGGCCGCTAAACCAAAGGCCACAATGGCGCTTCCCAGCACCTGTCTCTTATACACATCTGACGCTGC
>DXZC01000069.1 GCA_019415505.1 Peptococcaceae bacterium
GTAGTATGTTGATTCTGGCGGTCAAACCAGGTGTTGTAGTACCGCTCCACAGTTAATTGCAAATGCGCCGGGATAAGGGGTTTAAGGGCCTTTTCTACATCGGGAAACAAAAAAATCTCGCCCCATTCCGGGGGAGATACTTTGACTGTTATCGTTGAATTTGCAAAACTGACCAGGCTGCCGCCACCCGTAAAGGTGCGAACAATGGTTTTGATTTTATCCTCGTTTAGCTTACCCGTACCCCTCAGACGTGCTAATATCATCATGCGGCGCTGGGTGGTATCGCGGTCCTGGGGGATTATGCCTAATATCTGCTCCCACTCGCTAAGACGGGATTCGGAGCTGGTAGATATAGCTGCGTCCTGAGGCAAAATAGACACATTATTTTGCAGTTCAATAAACTCCTTATCTAATGCTTCAGCTATGGCCTCTATTTCACTGATATCCCGATAAAACCAAGGTAAATAGTTCATGTAAGGCATTAGACGCTCACCTCCGTAACGTCAAGACCGCCTAATTTACCTATTTCCTCAGAACTTAATGGTATATCAGACTGACCGCCGTTCAAGCGTAAATTAGTGGCTGCTGAAACGCCCTCCGCGCCTAAAACCGCACTGCCAATATCAACATAATACACGGCGTTACGGGAATAAGCTTCTTCCTGTAAATAGTTATTAATAGCTGCCGAAATATTAGTTTTAACATCAGACAGTAAATAGCCCTCTTTTAGCTGGACAGACAAGGAAATATTCACAGCCACTTCTGTTGCTGTAGTTACGGTTACTTTCGCGCCAATAGGGGCTACACCGTTACCTAAACCCTCAGAATCGGGGTCAAGGTAATCCTGAAATGCCTTTATTAAGGTAGGTGAAGCCTTTTGATTTTCTGAGTTTAAAATACTAACTTTAAGGGTATTCGCACCGTCCCATAGAGGGAATACTTTAGCCTTGCCAATACCGTCATAGTTATCAGCCCAATATAGATATTGGGCCGCGTTACCGTCTTGTAGCTCGTTAGTAATATAAGACAAATACCTGGACCTTAAATCAGCATCGTTCTCTGTATCCTCCCCAGGTATAAGTATCTCGGTTATCTCAGCGCTACCCAAGCCGTCAATATGAGTTACTGGAGATAAAGCGCCTATATAATCATTAGGTCCCGCCCCGGCTTCCACTGGTTCTACTTTGTATTCCCCTGTATCTATTTTTTCTATAACAACATAAGTATAAGATATTGAAGGGTCAAGGGACATAAAGCGGGTGCCTGTAGGAATCTCCATAAAAAATCCAGCCGTATCCTTAAAAACGCTTTTACAAGTCGCTTTTGTAGCCTCTCGGCGGCTTATGCCCATTTCTTCAACTCTTTTATCTAGGGAGATGCCAGTAGCAGTCAGAATAAAGGCTTCATCATAGGCGTTAAATAGTAAACGGTAACTAGAGGCTATTTCCCACGCCGCGGGGGATAAAGCGTCATATATAATACTGCCCTCCCGTTTATCTAACTCATCGGGTATGCGTGAAAGGAGACGAGCGAGAATTGCCGCGGCGGTAAATTCTTCTGTATTCATAAAATCTCATACCCTCTTTCCGCGCTGAATGAACCATAAATTGTATTGACTGTAAAGACTACTGTCAATTCCTCCCGGTTTGAAGAAGCTTTAAAATCTGTTACAGATAAAACTCTATCATCTTCCATAACTGATTCTATGATTCGCCGTTGCAATTCACTTTGTATTACAACAGAGGGCAAGCCTATAAGGTCGTTAACCATTAAACCGTAATTATCGCTGTATATTTCATATACGCTCGTATCGGTCATCAAGCGCTTATGAATAGCCTGTGTAACACCTTCCTTGCCATCTATTTTACCCCGTATACTTTTGGCTTTAAGGTCTATTTTATAGGTCAAATCAGGCTGTATGACTTCCTCAGAATTTTCAATATCCTCCAAGGGAGCGCCATCAGGTAATAAGCTATTAAAACTGTCGTCTACAGTTACAGAAAGGGGCATTATTCCACCGCCTTTCCAAGAATAATATATTTTTGCCCCCTGAGCACACGGAGCATAATCAGTTTATCCTCTAAATTCAGCTCAGGGGTTTCTGAAGTTTTAAGTAAATTAATAGGCTCTAATACTATGCTTTCATTCAACTGCACATTTAAGGGGTCTGTGCTTATAACCGTACCTGAAGCATATTCAGTTAGACCCCAATGTGTTAAAACATTTTGCGTTATTCTTTTAATTAATTCGTCCATATTATCACCTTATTTATGCGCCAGGATATAAACATGAGGGTTTATCTTCGGGCTAGGCGGATATTTATACCCGCCTTTATGCAGTTCTAAATGAAGATGGGAGCCGCTGGCATTGCCTGTGCTCCCCTCCCGGCCCAATTTTGTGTTGTTGGTAACAGATTGCCCCGTTTTCACATAAATGCTGCTTAAATGGGCGTATACGCTTAAATATCCGTCGTTATGCTTTACATGAACACAGCGCCCATAGGAGGATTTAGTACCGGCAAATGTAACTTTACCGCTGCAAATGGCATAGACGGTTTTATCGCTAGTGCCAACATAATCAGTACCAGTATGCCAGCCGCATTTCCATTTCCCCGACTTGCCAAATACGCAAGAAATCTTATAGGAACCATGAAACGGTAATCTATAGCCACTGGTGCCACCGCTGGCCGTCGTATTCTCGCCATCATAGATAATTATCTCACCATTGCGCCGGCCAAAGGCATTGCACTCTGCATTAGACGACATTAAGATATCAATGCGGTATGTACCGTCAGATTTAACCTTAATAGCGCCGCCCCGGTCATTAACGGTGAAAATCTTGCCGTCGATAGATGTACCGGTACCCAAGGGCTTAACTTTAGTGCCATAGGCAACGTCGGACGGAGCCGCGCATGTGTTTTTACTGGGGTCTAGCTTGTTGCCCTTACAATCCAAAAAACCGCCCTCTAATTTGTTATTAGCCGGGTAGTAAGCTGTAAACTCGGCCTTTACCGCCCTGCCTGTACCCAAGCTGCCGGAATCGTTTAGGATAGAATCGCTGTCCTTTTTAGTAATTTCTACATATTCTTGGGACATATGTTCTTCCCAAACAATTTGCGATTCAATAAATACCGACAGTGTTAAGTCCATAGTATAGCTGTCACCGCTAATGTTATGAACTGCTTTTTCCACTATCAGCCGGCGGTCAAGACTTATATCGCCCAGTTCCGCTATTTTAAAACGTAAGATGTTACCGGCCCTGATATCCGGTATGCCTAAGCATTTTATATTCAGAGTACGTCGCTTCTGGGCATAAAGTAAAAGCATATTTTTAGCTAATTGTTTTATTTGCGCGGGTTCATAGCTTTCATCCACTGTTTTATAATACTGTAAAAAGCCCCATTCCTTTATAAGGTTGGAGGCGGAAACAGCGTATACATCACCCTGCCCTGTGTCTGGATTCGGTTGTACCAGCTTTATGTAGTTATATACGTCGTCGTCAATGCTGGTTTTATAATTGTAGCTTGTGGCCCCACTTTTATCTCCAATTATATAGGGTTTTTCCATATTAGAGGCTTTTTTTAAGGTTACTCTGCCGCAATTATCGTAAAATACATAGATAATACCGGTTCCAGCCACAACACGGTCGTAACCCTCGGAGATATCCTCTGTGCCTACTGCCGTCTTATCCAAAGCCGTGGTTATTATGTCAATAACGCTCTTATTATCCATTACCATAGAAGGTATTACATATTTTGTATCCTCTATTTCACCTTGGATTAGATTAAAATCAAAAATTACTTTTTTAACTACATCAGAGGCAGTCTTGCCGCTAAAATTATAGCTTTGGTTGGCCTTTAAGTAGCGTAATTGGTCGTAAGCCTTAACCTTGATAACTCCCTTTTCATCCTTATCCTTAGAGAACACATAACCTCTAAAGGTGAATATATTATCTATGGCAAATTGGACAATATCGCCTTCCCGGAAATCCAGATTAGCGTCCTTTGTAACTGTAAAGTCAAGGGAGCCGGGTTGTCCCACTCTTTCAGTGGTAAATTTTACTTCGCTGCAAGCTTTAGTGACGTCTTGCGGCGTTTTTGTTACCACTCTTGGGTATATTATTAACTTATATGTATGTGTAAAATCGTTCATGCCTTCAACAAATCCACCCCGTGCTCCCGATATTCTTTCAGCGTCATATCAACAAATTGGTCGCCAACACAGCCAAACCTTTCTTTTACGTTGTATTGAGTGATAACTACCTGAATATTGGTTTCATAAATATCGTTATTCTCCATGTCCATACGGGTGATAATTAGCCTTAGTATCTTCTTCTGCTCAATAGCGGCGCGAAAAAAATTAAGATAGTGAATAGGCTTAAATTCAGCCCCCTTGTTTGGCAGCATAAATTCTAGCTTATATTCTCTTAAACCGGGAATACCCGGCTGTATAACATCGCCAATATTTAGAATAGAATCCTCCATATTGGCAACCTTAACAGCCATTTCCAATTCTTCCGGTAAACCTTGGGGAGGTAATTCTATAGCATTCTTTTTTTCTTCTATTGTTATGGCTTTATAGACCTTTTTTTTAGTGCTGGGGTCAATGTAGGAGTATATGATTTTTTTAGTTTCTACTTTTGCCCCCGGTTCTAAAAGAAATATGTTATACACAATCTCACCTCTCCCCGTTAAAAGTCATAAGCTAAATCCGCGCCAGAATACATTTTTTCTTTTGCTTTAGCTATAATTTGTTCAGCCACCACGTCAGCATCAGCGTTTTCTCTGATATCGCCTGTAAATTCAACCTTAAAATTAGGCTGCACAGTGTTGACATTGATGTTATTTACATAAGAACGAACCATAGCGTCGGATAAATAACGCAAGCTTTCGTCCGCTATGTTTACTGAATTATTAATTTTATCAACAGTATCTACATTGTCGACATTAGCTACAGAGTTATTCCCCAAGCCCAGAGGCGTGCTATCAAAACCCAGTGAGTCACCTTCTAAAACCTGTTTAACTTTATCCGGCAAACCTTTACCCCATTTATAGGCTTTTTTAGCGTTATCAAAAGCGTTAAAGGTAGGTAAACTAAAATCTGCCGTGGGAACTACTTTTTTATATTCACCGTTGGTTTTAGTTTGCGCCCAAGAGGTCAATTTACTTTGTAATTTCCCGATAGCCCCGGCTGTATTAGTGCCAAGTAGAGTGTCAACGGCTTTGGCAACACCTTGTATCATACTCAGCGCCGAATTGCCCATATCGGCTAATAAATTGGCCGCTGCCCCGCCAAAGTCCCTCAGACAGTTTGCGCAGAAATTCGCAAGGGCGGCAAAAGCGTTCCAAAGGCCGTTGGTAACTCCCAGGCCGATATTGAGAATCGAGGCCAAAATATTCCAAGCAATCGTAGCAGCCCCGGCTAGTACAGCCAGGATAGACCCGATTACGGATATATTAGTTATGCCGAGTTCGTTCGTCTTGTTAATTACCCAGGATATTACAGCTATAACAGCGATAAAGCCAATAACAATCCAGGTCAGCGGACAAGCTGCCATTGCCGCGTTAAGCAACCACTGAGCTGTTTTCATCGTTAATGTAGCCGTTATAAGCACACCCATTGCGCCGGCTGTAAAAAGTAGGATAGGGCCAATAACAGCCCAATGCTCCGCCGCAAAGTTGGCGGCTGACGCCACTACATCTAATACTCCAACAGCCGCATTACCCAACACGGTAATAGCGTTAGCCATATTGTACATAAAAGTTTGGAACTTTTCACTATTAGCTAATTTACCCATACGCTGCATTGCAGGCTCTAATCCCTTTGTGACCATATTATTAAACTGATTTTTAATGTCGCCAAACGTCATGGGCATAGACTCAAACATTTCGTTTATATCATTGCCCGCAGCAAACATGGCCCCTTTGATAATATCCGCTGTAATAGTACCCTCAGCGGACATTTCTTTAAGCTCGCCTTTACTCTTACCCGTAAAATCTGCGATAGCTTGGGCTAACATAGGGGCGTTTTCCATAATTGATCTAAATTCATCGCCCTGTAATTTACCTGCTGCCATAGCCTGAGTAAGCTGATACATACCTGCCTGTTGCTCCTGGGTGCTTGCGCCGCCGACCCTAAATGATTTTTGCATTAACTCCGTAAAACCGACAAGTTCCTGGTTATCACTAAAAGCCTCGCCAGCTAAAATCCCCATTTTGCCAACAATTTGACCCATGTCAAAATAATTGCCACGTGAGCGTTGAGCGGCGGCATAAATAGAATCGTTCAATTCGCCAGTTGTTTGCGCGCCATCATTGATTAGATTTAGACGTGCATTCATGTTGGTATAGGCATCTACTTTATCAGTCACAGACGTAACAATATCCGCCACTTTTTGTAGACCAAAAATAGCCGCCCCAATACCAACCGCCCACTTGGCAAGGCTGCTGCTCACTATATCTGACTTACTTTTCGCTCGGTCAAAGCTGCCAATAAATCTATCATTGCTACTTTTAGCCGCCCCAATAGCGGATATAGCCCCAGAACTATTAACAGCAATAGAAACAGGACCGCCAATTTGGGCTAAGGAGGCCCTGGCTTGTACTGCTGATGTCCTGATGCCTTTCAGCACGGGAGAAACCTTGTCCTGCATCATTATTGAGTTTCTAATATTCATAAGCGTCCCCCCTTCCTATTCAGCCTCTTGTATTCCTTATCTTCGGCCTCGCTCTTAAGATCAATCATGGCAATTACCGCAGCCTTTTCTTTTCTAGGCAAGCCGAGGAATTGACTAGGCAGTAATTTTAAACGGTGGAGGGCGTACATAGCGTAATTAGCATCGCCGTCGCCCTCCCTTATCAGTTTTTTACCTCGTCAATCAGGGCCTCCATGTCGTCGGTAAATCCACTCAATTCAGAAATTTTGTTAGCTAAAGTCTGAATTTCTCCAGGCATGAGAACCTTACCCAAAAACTCATAAGGAGTTTTACAACCTGCGCTTTTAATCAACTCAGCGTCAGCAAAGTTAGGATAGATAGTGCAATCTATAACCACAGCGCGGGCAAACTCAGAGTCGTTAAAATCAACCTTACCCTTTTTGCTGATTTTGCGGCTCTTCTTTATGTAGGCCTCATGCTCCTCTGTGGTGTAAGGACGAATTTTAAACTTATAACCTTTTAACCGTTTAGATATTACGACTTCTTCTTCAATACCGTCTACCGGGTGCTCCATTAGAAATTCAGTTAAATTTTGTGCCATAATATTTACTCCCTCCCAATATTTTTAGGGTCGCTAAATTCGCTTTCTATACTGCAATCTGAATATTTGAAATTAAGCTCAATAATTAAATGGTCGTCTGTAGTAGCGTCTAATGCCGCTACAGGTACATCACCAGTTAAAATACAATCGGTAAATGATACGCTCCGCCGACCTAAGCTCGTAGCAGGATCGTTATTGATAATAACTAAATCGAATCTGGGCATAACGCCAGTTTTACGGTAGGTTTCCGTCATCTTAGCAAAGGTTTTAATTGCGCAATAATGCACACTCATAGTTCCGGCTCCGTCCACACCGGCAGTAGCAGTTTGGGTTTTTACCGTACCTACAGTTTTCATACTGCGCTCATTAACGGTGTCATGGGCCTCTAGCTTTTGCAAACCAACCAGTTCACGGGTAATACCGTTAGTAGTAATCCAAGCTTCCCCCTGTTTACCGTCCACGCCATCATTAATTTTTAAATATAAACTCATTTAGTTCACCTCCACTGTAATGTAGAGTTTTTCCATAGCGTCTACAGGATTTACCGCCATAGTCACCACAACGCTATCATCAGCAGCGCCAGCCGACACAGCGATGTCATCTGTGTTAAACCCCTCAATAGCGCCTAAGTCCTGCAAGGACTTTAGTTCTTTACCTAAGGCTTGTTTAAATAACTCCCGGCCAGTAATATCATTATTAACTTTGCCCAGGAAACTATTTTCAAAAAGCCGGCAAGTAGTGTTTGCTATTTCATCTAAAGTGCGGATAAGGCGGTTTTTACAAAAAGCCTTGGGTCTGTCCGCCGTAAATGTAACCAAAGTATTGATGTCCTGTTCAATTACAATAACCCCGTCAGTACGGCGGGAAATAACCATAAAGCCCTGTTCTAATGCCGCGGTTATCTCAGCATCACTCATGGGGTTTATAATAGTGGAAGCGCCCTCTATTTCCCTATATGTATTAGGTTGAGGTATCTCCGCACCGGCGCTGATTCCAGTGGCATAAGCCACGAAGTCAACGGCTGAAATGGTTTCCCCGTCTGTGCGGTACCCCTGTTTGACGCTAATTATACCTTCGTAATCAGCGGTAGTATTATAGACCACCGCCTGTACTTTTTTCCCTAATTCCTCACGCATACCGCGAATAGCCGCGACTGCGGCAGTAGTAATAGCGTTGTCGTCAATAGGCAGACCCATAACTTGCCAGCTTTGAGTTTTTAAAAGCTCAAAAAACGACTCATAATTAGCTATGGGGCTAGAACCGTTTATCCCCCCAGTCAATTTGGTAACAGCCTGGGTCGATAAATCACCCGTACCCCTAAACTCCACAAAATCATTATTCACTAGTTCACTAATTGCCGTGACTTGTTGGCGGTCTACCTCCGCATTATCTAAATAAGTAATAATGTCATAAGATACGCCCTTTTCTAACACGCCTACTTGTATATCATTACCCCTAATACCGGGGTATTTAGCCGTTACAGTTAGACTGCCCAATTCTGCGCTGGCTGCTGTCCCGCCGGTATTAACCCTGTAGGCTAAGAGCTTATAACATCCCTTCAAACATTCCCGCACCTGTAATATTTCCGTGGCATTGGCGTTATAGCCCAGTTTTTTACTGATAGCGCCGTCTGTCAGGTCTGTAGAATAAACTTCTATAATTTGCGCTTCCGGCCCCCAATTTAATACTAGGGGCATTGCTGCCACGCCCCGGGTAGACGTTACGTCGCCGGGGTCTGGTACAGCTTTAAAATTAATGTACGCGCCGGGGCGCGCCTTATTTTGTAATGTCCAGGTTCCACCTGCCATATTAATCCTCCGTTTCTATTTCATAGTTCATTGCCTGCATTCTTGTTTCTTCGTGCCAGGGCTGGGCCACATAGCGTTTATAGGTTACAAAAAATTGTAAAACCCCGTCCTCTGTCCTGTGATTTATATCATATCCGTGCAAGGTTTCATTTTGGTAAGATATGGTTTGTAACGCCCAGCGTAGTTGTTCAACTACAGCATTAATATCATGGTTTAACTGCTGTTTAGTTTTGTCGCTAAAATAATAGATACCAAAGTTGCCTATATCCAGATACCGATTGCCCACTTCCTGGATAAATTGCCCGCTAATTCGCTGCACAAAAAAAGCGGGTCGGGAAAAATCTTCCTCAATCCGCTCTAGCCATATTTCCGCCCCTGGGAATGCCTGGGACAAGCAATAACTTATCATACTTTCCATAATATCACCTTCTGGACTTTCCATAGGGCGTATCGAAGTATCGTAACCATTTTCTAAATTCCGCTTCGTAATGACTTGGCATTTTGGGCGCTATGTTTTCAATTGAAGTGGCGCACATGTGTACACCAGGCACCCAGCCTGCTTTCAGGCGCTTGCCTATGGCGGGAACATAGCGCCCAGGCTCCTGAGCATGGCCATACTCAACATAAGAGGCATATTCTACTGGATTGTAGATTTCAATAATGAGATATCCCTCGAACTTTCGCACACAATTGATAGTTGGGGCTATACCCTTAGCTGAGATAACCCGATACTTACCCTTGCCCAATACCATGTCAGGTTTATATGACCTTTTCGATTTAATGAATTTAAGATTATAACGTGAATCTCCTACCTGCCAGCTATTACGCAAATATCCGCTGTCAACAGGGGTGAGCCGTTTAGTGCTCGCTAAAACCCTTAATGCCTCTTTTAGTAGAAATTTCCGCAAAAAATCTTCGAAGCCTTCGGACATGCGGCCAACGACATTTGCAAAATCAGCCAAACCGCTAACATCTACTTTAACGCTCATTACGCCTCACCCTCTATATACAATTCTAACTCCTGATGATTATCGTATACATATGGCTCCCCGGCAAGGTAACGCCTGGTGTGTCCGGCGTGGTTTATGGCCAAAGTATAACCCGCTTTTAGGGGATATTCCGGGTGGGTAAACAAGAGCAGAGTCACCGTTACAGGGTTTACCGGTCCTTCACCCATATTTGCGCTATCAGAAGTCTTACGGGACACCCGACAGGGCAGGTCTTTAAGTCCCGTAAGCTCCAGCCTTTGCCCCGTGCTCCCGTCCTCGTTTTTACCTTTAATCAAGCGATAGGCCGTAAAACGGTCCTTGTAGAATAGGTTGTTATTAATTTGAGCTATCACTATCAAACAACCCCCTTCTAAAGCGGTTTAATTGGGCTTTATAGTCTCCGGCAACCTCGGCCATATAATCAGCCGCTGTTTTGCGGTCAGTAGCAAAACTGTACGAGGTATCGCCCATAGACACCGAAGCTAGGGGACCAAGCCCTGGCGCCGCCGCGTCTTTAGCCTTGCCCTCTAGCAAACCCACAACCATATTAGCCCAAGTATAATTTAAGGCTTCAGGTATAATCTCTATACGGCAATAGTTCTTAATGTACTGTTCAGCCTCTTTAATAGCCACTTCTACATGGGGGCAAGGGTTAATCCCTAGCTTGGCCGTAACAATCTCTTGTACAGTCATTGCAACTGCCTCCTTAGCCCATTACTCGCACTGCCAACTCAGGATATACTGTTTTATAGCCGTAGAGTACGTCCATAGACAGCTTTTCCTTCTTATATTTCATATCATAACCTTTGACCACTCTCAGGGATAAACCGTTATAGTTAGTTACATAACTGTCAACGCCGCTGGGCTTTACTAGCGGCCTGGTGACATAAGCAAATGCCAGAGGGTTAAAGGCCAGGTTAGCGGTATGGTCGGCGGCAATAGTTACAGCGGTGTTAGTGTTTACCGCCTTTTTCAGCGTTGGATAAATCTTTACGGTAATTTCATTGCTGGCAGCCGTGCTATCCTCAGTTGCCACATAGGAATCTCCTAAAATAGTCAATACATCGCCTTTGACAATAGTACCCGAAAGTGAATCCGCCGTTAAAACTAGTTCCTTAGCCCCCGGCTCAATAGCGGCCTTGGGTTTGGCAGAGCCGGTAAGAGTGCCCTTTTTATGGTTTTTAATAGCCTGGGACATATAATTGTCCAAGCCAAAAATACGGCCAATAGAGCCGTTTCTTAACGCCTCAGTAGAGCCGGATTTTTCCGCGTTAACAATCGCGGGAATAGTTGTAAAGGCAGCGTCCGCCTCAGTGTCCCAAATAGCTTTGCGGTTATCCTCCGGCACATAATTGAGGTTTAAGGTCTTTCTCACCTCAGCCAGAGCAGTTAAATCAGCGGGAGTAGCGCCGGGGGAACCGCAGACATAGGGAATATCCCGGTAAAGCTCTAAGCCGTCGCTATTGATTTTTTGGGCCAGGGCTACAGCGGCTGGTTCGATAAAGATTTTATTGTAGTCGCTAACATTTACCGCGCCTTCTAAGGCGGAAATAGACACGTCAACAGTGGCGATTTTGTCTAATTTCACAGGCACGGTGTTTTCCTTTATATCCTGGTCCTGGGTGCCCACGGTTTCATCAAATTCTTTGGCTTCCAAAATTACCGGCTTACGAACTTGAATTGTATCTCCCAGGTCCCGGTAATCATTGGAAAAATCTTTGTATACCAGATTAGGAAAAACTAGCTTTTCAAACAATCTGGGCAAGGTTAATCTCGCTATTTCTTGTAATGTTACAAATTGGTTTGCCATGTGTTAAATCA
>DXZC01000007.1:0-25179 GCA_019415505.1 Peptococcaceae bacterium
GGCTATCGGGATGCAAAAAAAATACCGGATTTTGTAAAATAATTATTTAAACTGAAAAAAGAAATTTATTTTAGTTTGTCAATGATGTGCAGCATTATTTTGTCTTTTCAATTGGTGATTATCTAAACCAACTTGTAGAGCCAGCCACACTCCATAAAATGTCTGCACATCATGACATAACTTGTTGATAACCAAGAAAAGGAAATTGATATAAATGAACAAATTCAGCTTTTTCAATGAAGAGGATCTTAAAAAAATTCACCAGGGTACTTTGGGAATCATGGAACATACCGGCATTATCGTAGACGATGAGGAGGCGCGAAAGCTTTTTGCCGAGGCCGGCGCCACAGTAGACGGCAATATTGTCAAAATCCCAGCCTACTTGGTGGCAGAAGCCATCGCCAGCGCTCCCTCTACAGTTTATCTTGCTGGCCGTGGCGATAAAGGTTTCTATTTTGGCGATGGTACTGTCCGTTATTGCTCTTTCGGGGAGGCGCCCCAAATCGTGGATTCCTCTACCTTGGCGGTGCGCAATGTCACTATAGCTGATGAAGCTAACTACGCCAAAATGGTAGACGCCTTGGAACAGCTTGATATGTGCTGGGACGCTTGGGTAGCTTCTGATGTGCCCAGCAGCGTTTATACCCTACATTCTTTGGCGGCATATTTAAGCAACACCGTAAAACCTGTATGTATTGCGACTCCCAATGGTATTTTGGCTGAGGCTGCTGTAAAAATGGCTGCCGCAGTTGCGGGAGGAGAGGAATCATTAAAAGAAAAGCCGGTTATGATTGCGGGTACATGTCCCAAGAGTCCTCTCCACCTGGATAAGGGTATTTGTGAATCCATCATAGTTTTGGCCAAAGCCGGAGTACCTAATATGAATATGTCCGCCCTTACAACTGGCGGTACCGGTCCTGTAACATTAGCCGGCACTGTGGTTGTACACAATGCCGAAATGTTGGCCTGCCTTGTTTTATCCCAACTGGCCCAAAAGGGTACGCCTTGTATTTATGGTTCCTGTACCTCAGGGCTAGACCTTAGAAAAGCTACCGCTACCTATGGTTGCCCGGAAATCGGTATGTTCAGCGCTGCCTTTGCCCAATTAGCGCAGTATTACGGTATTCCCATAGTTGTCGCCGGTTTTTGGACTGACAGCAAAGTAGCTGATATGCAATGCGGTCATGAAAAAACCTTCAACGGTCTATTACCGGCCTTAGCCGGAGCTGACATGATTTTTGGTACCGGTTGTATGGCCGCAGGTATGATTGGCAGCCTGGGTCAACTGGTAGCTGACAATGAAATGATAGCCATGATTCGCCAGGCTCTAAAAGGGATTCCTGTTACTGATGAGGATATGGCCTTGTCTGTGATTGAAAGGGTAGGCCCGGCTGGTAACTTCTTAGCGGAAGAACACACCATGAAGCATATGAAAACAGCATTGGCCCAGCCTGTACTAATGGATCGACAAAATTATCATGATTGGGTCAATGGCGGTAGTGAAGAATTCAGCGCCAGAGCTAACAAGAAAGCTTTAGAAATTTTAGAGTCCCATACAGTGACTGAGCTGGCTGAGGCTGTCAAAAAACAGTTTGTTGCTATAATTAATGAAGCAGAGGAACGGTTAAAATAACAAATAGGAGGCCTTGTTATGAGCAAAACAATGAAAGGAGTTCTTCTGGCTGCCTTGGCCGGGGGGCTGTGGGGAACTTATGGTACTTTTGTCACCTTATTATCAGGATATGGTTATTCTGAAACTGCAATTGCTGCTTTCGCCCCTGTATCTTTAATTCTCTTTTTTCTGATTAGCGCCTTGGTTCGCCAGCCAAAATGTTTAATTCCCACAAAGCGTAATCTTTTGATTTACATAGTCTGCGGCCTTATCGGTGTGTTGGGAACAAACCTGTGCTATGCCATGGCCTTGTCCGCCGGTCTGTCAGTTGCCATTGCTTCGGTAATCACATTCGCAAATTACTTCATTGTAATGGTCTTTTCTCGTATTATTTGGAAAGTAAAGATAACGCCGGCAAAAATTGGAGCTGGTATTGGGGCAATTTTGGGCATCATGTTATTATTGCAAGTTTGGACGGATTTAAGCGTAAGCACAACAGGTCTGTTAATTATTTTAGTAGTAACAATGACCTTTGCCATCAGCTATACGTTAACAAATTTGTCAATTAATGACTTTCACTCAGATCCTGACGCCTTTTATTTTTGGATCAACCTCGTTGGTTTTGTGGCCTTACTTTTTTTGAATCCTCCCTGGAGTGTCATACATGAAGTGACTACCAGCGTTGGTACTTACGGATTCGCTTCGATTGCCACATTAATTGGCTTCTGCCTCATTCCCCAGGTTGGTTCCTACTTCTGTTTGGGTCGCTCTTTTCTATACTTAGACCCGCCCTCTGTTGTAATTATGTTTAGCCTTGACCCAGTCGTTGCGGCTATTTTGGGGTTCTTGGTCTTGGGCCAAAGTTTGACATTGGTTCAACTTTTGGGCATGGCCATTATCATTGTTTCACTAATTTGTTTGCAGTTAGCGGATAAAAAGTCAGTGCAAAAAGGAGTAGTAATGTAATTATAAGTTTAATATGACAATCTTGATTTAACTTTTAGAAGAATAAAAATCCACCCGCATTGCGGGTGGATTTTCAGTCTAGGACATAATCCTAATAGATACAGGCGGCGTACAAGCGTATTGTTTATTCGGAGGAAATAGTATAGCAGTCTTGCTTTCTATATCCCTATTTCCTAAATTAAAACTAAAGGATTAATATTTGTTACTATTTTCAGTCTATCTCCCTTGTATTTTGCTGCTTTAATATTAAAACACAAATATGAGAACGGTACTTTGCTAAAAAATTATAAATTTGCTCCTAAGTTATAGGCAGCCTCTGGATAATTACTTGCCATTAATTGTTCCATATCATGGCAGCCCAAAGCTAAAACCATGCCAGCTTCCTGCCAGTGGGCCCAACGGCATACCGCTTTAAATTGTTCAACCAGACCCGTCATGGTCCAGTCAGCGTCATCGCCGCTTGTGGCCAATAAAATGGCTTTTTGTTGCCGTTGCCGCAAACTGCGGCCTAGGGAATAAAACCTATCTAAAACAGTCTTTAATTGTGCCGACATACCAAAATAATAAAGCGGTGTTGCGAAAACAAGTAAATCCGCCGCCATAATTTTGCCATGATCTGAAAGCAGGGGAGAGGCGTCATCTTGGTAAACGCATTGCCCCTGGTGCTTTCGGCAATAGTAGCAGCCTTTACAGGGCTTTACATCGGCAAAGGCGGCGTCGAACCGTTCTATTGTATGTCCAGCCGATTCAGCTCCCGCTGTAAACCTCGCCACAAGTTGGGCGGAGGTTCCCTTTTTATGCGGACTGCCGGTAAGTATAAGTATCTTCATGTTCTGCCTCCTATTCTTGTTTATCTCGTCAAATTGAGGGAAACCTTTAACTGGGTAGTTTATTTTTGACCACAAATGGCTTAGATAATTGGGGATATACTCAATTCAGTGAAGCTGAATTACTTTCGGTGATATTTACAGCAATTCCTCCCAACGGATAAGCTTGCTGGACTCTAACTTCTTTGGCATCCCTCATAAAGAGCTATTGGCGTCAGGTTCATACTCCAGAGGAGATTACGTTGGTCGTAACAAAAGGTCTGCAAACTATGGAAACTTTTAGCTGATATAGCTTGGCTGCTAAAATCTATGGCTGCTAGCTATGATAGGAGCGATCCCACCCCCTGCTATGAGATTAGCCAGAAAATCGGTTTGGGGTGTTAAATTAGGGCCGCGCATCTGTAGGCTGCGGCCCTAGTATTTAAAATTCAAGGTTGTTTATAGCTCAATAAGTTTATCCACCCGCTTTTTGGCCTCAAAGAGGAATTCTTGCTCTTGGGGATAGAGTTCTTTATTGGCAATCAGTTCCAGGGTATAGGGTATACCCTTATCCTTTAGGAATGGCATAACCTGTTGAAAATCTATTTCACCGTCAAAGGGCAGCCAATGTCTATCCTCCAGGCCGTCGTTATCAGCTAGATGATAGGCGGAAAGCAAGTGATTATATTTTTCCGCTAAATAGAATTGATCTCTGAGGTTGGCGTGGGAAGTGTCAAAACAAAAGCCCAGTTCCTTAACGGGAAACTCCTGCCATACAGCTTCCAGATAATCCGAACGCCAGGTGTTTTCTAGGGATAGAATGGTGTTATACTGCTGTGCTACGGGAATTAGGCTCTCTATACTGTGCAATAAATTTTTATTGGGAGCGGGCACATCGCCTCTTTCACAGAGATGTACCACCAGGTTGTGCAAATCAAATTCCGCAATTTCGGCAATAGTGCGCCGTATCGGTTCCAGATGACTTTCCCGTAAGGCCTTGTCATCACTCCACATGGCGTTATCGTCAGAGCCGGACATATGAATATTAAACACTTTTAAATCCAGCTCCCGAGCGCGTTTGACCATTTCGCCCCGGGTGATTGGCCACGGGCAGTCCTCATCTTCCCACCAAAGCATAATTCCGTCAAACCCCGCGGTTTTTATCATTTCAATCCGTTTGTTATAGTCGTTAAAAAAGCCGTACCAGCTAAATATTCCCGTTTCTTCGCGCATTAGTTACCTCTTTTCTAGTTGATTATCTTTACTTTATGCCGACAAAGCCGGGTCCTTGGCGCCCCGCCACTCCAGCCAAATAACCGTGGTTATAATTATTGCGCCGCCTAACAGCAGGTTAAGGGTCAGGGCCTCCAAGCCTAAAAGAACTGAGAAGGTGGCGCCGAAAAATGATTCAAAGGAGAGCAATATGGCGCTTTTTGAGGTAGGCGTATATTTTTGGCCAAAAGTTTGCAAGAATAAGCAGAGAGCGGAAGGAAAAACAGCCAAATACACCACTACAAAGATGCCGGGGTTCCACTGGGCGGTGGAAAAGTCGCCTCCTTCAAAGAGGAAGAAGGCTAGGGCGGAGAGGGTTCCCACTGTGGCTAACTGCACAAAGCTGAGGCGCAAGGGGTCTTTGCCTTGGGCCGTTACTCCTAAATAGGCAATATGACAGGCATAAGCTAAAGCGCAGAGCAGGGTAAGGGAGTCCCCCAGATTAAAGGCCAAACCCCCGCCGGACCAGGTAAGTATAGCGATGCCGATAAAGCAAATAAACACAGCGGCAAATACACGTTTATCGGGTTTTTTCTTAAATACCAGCCAGGAAATAAACGGTACCATGAGCAAATTGGTAGCAGTTAATATGGCGTTATTTGATACATTAGTATACTGTAAGCCTATTGTTTGCAGGTAAAAGCCAAAAAAGTAGCATATGCCCGCTATTATACCGGTTTTAAGTTCCTGTAGATTAAGCTTTCTGACATTTTTATTGAGCGCCAAAAGTAGCACCAAGGCGCCTAATATAAACCTCAGCATATTTATGGCTCCAGGCTTAAAGCCCAGAGAAAGGGCGGCGTCTACCATAATAAAGCCGCTACCCCAGATTATCGCAGTGAGTAACAGAGCGCCCTCACCTTTAAGTTCCCTTAATTTCATCGCAATTTCTCCTTGGTTATACCGAGAAGATATTATAGCATAATAGGATGAAAAAATAAATAAAAAAATTAATTTGCTCCCTAGATATTGGGAATTTAGGGGAAAAATAAAAGAATGTACTTTACATTACTCTAAATTTGGCTTATTATTTATAAATAATGAAAGGGGCCCTGACATGAAAGAGAAGATGAATTACACTTTGCTCTGTGATTTTTATGAATTAACTATGGCTAACGGCTATTTTGATTTAGGCTGGGAGGATAAGATTACCTATTTTGATGTTTTTTTCCGCAAGGTGCCGGATAACGGCGGCTTTGCCATTGCCGCTGGTTTAGAACAGGTAATAGAATATATAGAAAATCTGCGGTTTGATGATGACGATATAGCCCTCTTGCGGGGAAAAGGGATTTTTGCGGAGCAATTTTTACAATATTTACGGGATTTTAAGTTTCATGGTGATATTTATGCGGTGCCCGAGGGTACGCCGGTATTTCCCAATGAACCCATATTGACGGTACGAGCCTCGGCCATAGAGGCCCAGTTTATGGAAACCTTTATACTTTTGGCTCTTAATCATCAAAGCCTAATTGCTACCAAGGCAAACCGTATTTGCCGGGCTGCTGACGGCAGACCGGTAACAGAGTTTGGCTCCCGCCGGGCCCAAGGGGCTTCCGCCGCTATTTTAGGGGCCAGAGCCGCCTGTATCGGGGGCTGTGCCGGTACCGCTTGCACTTTATCGGATTTATTATATCAAACTCCTGCCGGCGGCACTATGGCACACTCTTGGGTGCAGATGTTCGATAGCGAATATGAGGCATTTTACGAATATTGCCGCATTTATCCTCATAAGCCCACCTTGTTGGTGGACACCTTTAATGTTATAAAAAGCGGTATGCCCAATGCCATTAAAGTTTTTCAAGAATTTGGCATCACTGACGGGGCTATCCGCTTGGATTCCGGTGATATAACCTACTTATCCAAACGGGCCAGGGCAATGTTTGACGCCGCCGGCTTGCCGGATTGCCGCATAGTGGTATCCAACGCCTTAGACGAGAACATTATTCGCGACTTACTGCTGCAAGGAGCGTGTATTGACTCCTTTGGCGTAGGTGAGCGCCTTATTACCGCCAAAAGTGAGCCGGTGTTTGGCTGCGTTTATAAACTAGCTGCTATTGAGGACCAACAGGGTAACATTATACCAAAAATTAAAATCAGCGAAAACGCGGCGAAAATTACTACCCCCCACTTTAAGAAGGTGTACCGCATCTTTGATAAATCATCGGGTAAGGCCCAAGCTGATTTGGTGGCGGTCTATGATGAAATATTTGATGATAGCCAGCCCCTGACTATTTTTGACCCTGAGCACCCTTGGAAGAAAAAAACCTTTACCAATTATTATATGCAGGAGTTGTTGGTACCTATTTTCAAGGCTGGCAAAAGGGTTTATGATTGCCCTAGCGTTGCGGAAATTCGGGCTTACTCCGCCAGTCAAATAGATATGCTCTGGGATGAAATGAAGCGCTTTGAGCACCCGCATCTCTATTATGTCGATCTATCAGAAAAGCTGTGGCAGACTAAGCATGACTTAATTGCAGCGAATTTTGGGGAATTTCAAAAATTTTAAAGACACAGGAATGTTAAGGGAGGCTTATATGGCTTGGAGTGATGAATTTACCCCGGAGGTTAGACCGGAGATGGAGCAGATTAACAATCACATTAACAGCCCTTTGTGGCAGGAGCTGCGCGGCTTTATTGAGGCAACCTATGGGGTGTCGCCGTCAATAGAGTACAGCCGGTGTGCCGCTGCTCCGGGGTGGAACGTAAAATATAAAAAGAGCAGCCGCGCCCTCTGTACCTTGTATCCCCATTGCGGCTATTTTACGGCTATGGTTTCCTTAGGTAGAAAAGAGGCGGACGGGGCTGAAGCCTTGCTGCCCCTGTGCGAACCATATATACAAGAGCTATATAAAAACGCCCAACCCTTTAACGGTTCCCGCTGGTTGATGATAGACGTTACCACCGCAGGTATACTGGCGGACGTAAAGAACCTCATAACTCTGCGGGCGCCTCTTAAAACTAAAAAATAAAAAACAGTGCGAAGAGATTCATCTTCGCACTGTTTTTCTTATTTCTATAATTTACTGCCATAATTCCGCTAACTTAGATTTTACCTCTACTTCCGTAATACCGCTGTTAGCCGGTACCACGCCGCCGGAAATATCTGTGTCCGGTTCGACAAATTTGGCAATACCTACGTTTTGGGAAATATCCACAAAACAGAGGGGCGGGAACATAACGCACCACCAGTTTTTACCTTCTCCGCTGCCCAATACTATTTTTACAGCCTGATATTCACCGGCCGCCAGGGTTAAATCACCATATGATTTAGTGGGAAAAACATCGGTGCCCAACTCTACCCTGGCGCCATAGGTAAAGCCATGTTGACTCAGCGTTTGTCGGGCGATTTCTGCCATTTCCTCACTATGGGCCGACAGATAATTATAGGCCTCTTGGTAATTAGCGCAGGCTTCCAGCTCCTTAGCGTAGTGGGCTAGCACAGCGTCCCGCACCTTGAGCTTAACTGCTTGGTCTGTTTCACTATCGCTATTGGCGATAACATGAAAGCGGATAAGGCTATCCTCGGCAGTTACAGTATTTGTCTGCTGCCATAAGCAGAGAGAAAATACGGCCATAACCAAACAGGCTGCAAATAACAACTGTTTTTTCATCATAAAGTCCCCCTTATTAAATATATTTTCGTAAATTCATGAGAGCGTTCTTTTCCAATCTGGATACTTGGGCCTGGGAGATGCCAATTTCTGAGGCAACCTCCATTTGCGTTCTACCCTTGAAAAAACGCAGGTTAATAATTTTTTTCTCCCGGGGCGTAATTTTTTTCATGGCCTCGCCAATGGCTATATGCTCCAGCCACAGTTTGTCGTTATTTTTTTCATCACCAATTTGGTCCATAACCAGCAGGGGATCGCCACCGTCGTGATATATCGGCTCGTAAAGGGAGACCGGGTCCTGAATGGCGTCTAAGGCGTAGGTAATTGTTTCCTTAGGCACTTCTATTTCCTTGGCTATTTCCTCAATAGTCGGTTCTTTACCGCTGTCCCCAGTCAGTTTTTCCTTAGCCTGTAAGGCTTTGTAGGCAATATCCCGCAGTGAACGGCTGACGCGTACGGAATTGTTATCCCGCAGGTAACGGCGGATTTCCCCTATAATCATAGGTACGGCGTAAGTCGAAAAGTGGACGTTTTGAGATAAATCAAAGTTGTCCGTAGCTTTCATCAGACCTATGCAGCCTACCTGGAAAAGGTCGTCAGGATTTTCGCCCCGGTTGGTGAATCTTTGTATAATGCTGAGTACCAGGCGAAGGTTGCCGCCGATAATTTCCTCCCTGGCGTTTTTATCGCCATTTTGCATTTTTTTAAAAAGCTCGGTCATTGCTTTATTGGTGAGTACCGGCAGCTTGCTGGTATCTACGCCGCAAATTTCTACTTTTCTGTATTGCATGTTTACCCTCCCCAAGTTCATTCTTTATCTTTAATATGGTTAGTTAAACTCGGGTTTATCCCGTAAAATAAACAGCTATACTGTCGAAATCAGCATAAAAGCAGCACAAATCAGAAGCGGTAATTTTTTCCGCCTGGCGGCCTTGATTGGAACGAAAATTTAAAATTGTGAGGGCAAAAGAAAAACCGCGGAACTCATTTCCGCGGTTTTTAAACATATATTATAACTTATAAGGTACCGTACAGCCTATCGCCGGCATCGCCTAAGCCTGGTAGTATATAGCCCTTTTCGTTGAGTTTAGCGTCGAGGGAGCCAATATAAACCTCAACATCCGGATGGGTCTTGGCCATAACGTCCACGCCTTCCGGCGAGCCGATAATGCACATTAGCTTAATATCTTTAGCGCCTCTTTGTTTTATAAAGTCTATAGCAGCGGCGCTACTGCCGCCGGTAGCTAACATGGGGTCAACTACAATAACCTTGCGCTGTTCAATATCGGGGGGAAGCTTGCAGTAATACTCCACTGGTTTTAAAGTTTCATGGTCGCGGTAAAGGCCAATATGCCCTACCTTGGCTGAGGGAATAAGATCCAAAACACCATCCACCATACCTAAACCAGCTCTGAGAATTGGCACAATAGCTACCTTTTGGGCTATGGCCTTCCCTGTAGTGGTAGTTAAGGGTGTTTCCACTTCATAATCTTCTAGGGGTAGGTCCTTGGTGGCTTCATAGCCCATGAGCAGGGCTATTTCGTAAACCAGCTGGCGAAAGTCCTTAACGCTGGTATTCTTGTCCCGCAGCATAGTTATTTTATGGGCAATGAGGGGGTGATTCATTATATGAATTTTTTCAGTCATGATCCGCCTCCAGTTCTTCAGCTCTGGTCGCCTCATCCTTTTCTAAAACTTGGGGTAAGGCTAAATTCATGATAACGCCAATCACAACGGCGATAAAGAGTCCGGAAAGGGTAATGGAAAAGCTGCCCAGGGTTAGGGTAAAGCCGCCGGAAATACTGAAGCCCAAGCCCACGCTTAAAATAACCGCTACAGTGAGGAGATTGCGGGAATGGGTAAAATCTAAATTAGCCTCAGCCAGAGTGCGTATACCAATGGCGGCAATCATCCCGAACAGCATTAGCTCTACGCCGCCACGAACCGGGGTGGGGATTGTTTGGAGTATGGCGCCGAATTTGCCAAAGAAACCTAAGATAATGGCAAATACCGCGGCAATACGCAGAAGTCTGGGATTATAATTTTTAGTGGTGGCCAAAACGCCGGTATTTTCGGAATAAGTGGTATTGGCGGGGCCGCCGATGAAACCGGCAAATAAGGTAGCAAGACCGTCGCCTAATAAGGTACGGTGTAGTCCGGGCTTTTTAAAGAAATCTTTACCCACCACAGCGCCGTTGGTGGTTATATCGCCGATATGCTCCATAGCGGTAACCAGGGCAATTGGGGCAATGGAGAGTATTACCGCCCAATCAAATTTTGGCAAGGTAAAGAAGTTTTCCGTTACATAAGGGATGTTAATCCAGGCCGCTTCAGCAATGGGAGTGTAATCCATCTGCCACACGCCGCAGGCGGCAAGTATAACACAGAAAATATAGCCTACCACTAATCCTATAAGTATAGGTACAAGTTTAAAAAATCCCTTGGCAAATATAGAGCAAACTATAACTGTTACCAAGGTTATTAGGGCTATTAAAATACTGATGCCTGTACCGGAAACCGCTCCATTGGCCAATTCCACAGTAGCCAAAGCATCGTTAATGCCAGTGGTAGACAAATTAAGACCAATAACTATAATTACAGGACCTGTCACAACGGCGGGGAATATTTTCCGTATTCTTTCCGGTCCAATAGCAAAGGCTATGGCCGCAAAAACAACATATAATACGCCGGCTGCCATAACGCCGCCTTGGGCGTATTGTATGCCGTAGGTTCCCACAGCCGCACTGAGGGCCGCCAGGAAAGCGAAGGAGGAACCTTGAAATACAGGAACCTCAAATTTTGTGCAGACGTGGAAGATTAAGGTACCAAAGCCCGCGGCCACCAAGGCCACAGCCGGATTTAACCCTGTAATTAGGGGTACCAGGATGGTAGCTCCGAACATGGCGAATAAGTGCTGAACGCCTAGTAATAAATCTCTACCAGTGATTTTTTCCATAAGAATGTCTTCCCTCCTTAAATAAAATATAGCGCCTTCTAAGTATGAAACCAGGGTAAAGAGAAAATAGCGTATTTTTCCCCTCAAACCTTCAAAATTATACAATATTTTTCATATCTTGTCCAGTGAAATAAATAGTTATAGTTGGCATTTTTGTTCAATAATAGGCCGGTGCTGGCGCAGCGGTAATGTTTAAAATTTTTACTATCATTATTGGCAAAATTTTGTTTTTTGCCGGGCGGATTTGATTTGCCGCCGCTATGAGATGATAAAATTACAAAACGTTGTGAAAAGTGGATTAATTTGACATATCTTTAGAAAACCGCTTTTTACAAGGGATTTTGCCTTGCAATTTAAGCTAGTGGGAAGTATAATTACAATGTAATTTATAATGTGGGTCATACCTTCCAGCAAATACCATTGTCATTATTCGACAAAGGGTGTATTGTTAGCTTGGACAGGGAAATGACCTCGAAAACCAAAAGAAGAGGGGGATTTAAAATTGGAAACCATGTTTCTCGGTACACTATCTGCACTAATTTTATTTCCGATCGTGGTTGCACTGATTCTTTTGGTTGTCAAATCTGACGCCGCAAGAGGTGGCATAGTTAAAGTGTCCGCTTTATTAATCGCTTTAGCTTCCGTACTTCTTGCAGTGCTTTATTTTATGGAGGGAAGTCGTACTTTCGCCTTTGACGGTGAAATGATTTCCTACGCTTTAATGGCCATAGAGGTTTTCCTCTTATGTGTTATTCTGGCGTATTGCATTAAATATAAGCGCTTCTGGGTCGCTGTTTTGGCAATCATACAAACACCGCTTATCATCTGGTTCGAGTTGAGCCATGGTCACGGTATTGATGTCAGTTACAACCTCTACGTCGACGGACTCTCGGTAATCATGGTCTTGATTATCGGCATCATTGGTTCTCTTATTGCGGTCTATGCTTTGGGCTACATGAAGGATTACCAACATCACAATGAAGATCAAAAGGACAGAAGACCATTTTTCTTCTTCATTGTCTTTGCGTTTCTTGCCGCAATGGTCGGTTTGGTTACATCTAATAACCTTACCTGGATGTATTTCTGCTGGGAAGTCACGAGCCTTTGCTCCTTCTTCCTCATCGGCTACTCCAAGACCAGTGAGGCCATTAACAACTCCTTCCGCGCTTTAATTATGAACTTAGGCGGCGGGTTGGGTTTCTGCCTCGCAATTGTATTCCTGGGTATAACTTGCGATACTATTGAGTTTTCCGGTTTGTTGGATATGGGATTAGCTGGCAACTTAGGTATCTATGTGGTAGTTCCTGTTGGTCTTTTGGCTTTTGCTGGTATTACCAAAGCCGCTCAAATGCCCTTCAACAGCTGGCTCCTGGGCGCTATGGTAGCACCTACTCCCGTTTCTGCTCTGCTCCATTCCTCAACAATGGTCAAAGCAGGTGTATTCCTTATTATCAAATTAGCTCCCTTAATGGGCGTTTGGATTCCCGGCGCACAGTCTGGAGCTTTTGTAAACAGCATATTTGCTTATAACTTCGCTGGCATTATGACTATGCTAGTTGGTGGTATTACTTTCCTCTTGGCTTCTTTCGCAGCCATTTCCCAGTCTAATGCTAAGAGAGTTCTGGCTTACTCAACCGTTGCTAACCTTGGCCTCATTGTTCTTTGCGGTGGCATCGGTACTCCTGAAGCAGTATGGGCTGGCATTATGCTCATTATATTCCACGCTATTGCGAAGTCCCTGTTGTTCTTGAGCGTTGGTACTACAGAACATCGCATTGGTTCCAGGGATATTGAAGATATGGATGGTCTTTTCAACAGACTGCCCAAAGTTGCTATCTTCATGATTATCGGTATCTGCGGTATGTTCATCGCTCCCTTTGGTATGTTAATTTCTAAATGGGCGGCTATGGTCTCTATCGTTGATTCCGGCAACCCCTTGTTGGTCATGATGTTGGTATTCGGCAGCGCCGCCACTTTGTTCTTCTGGGCAAAATGGCTTGGTAAACTTTGCGCTGTTGTGGCCGGACGGGATGACCGCGAATCCCTAGGCATTCCCAGTTCCGAAAGATTCGTTCTCAGCTTATTATCTTTCTTTACTGTGGCTCTTTGCCTATTCTTCCCTGTGCTTTCCTCCGGCGTTATAGTTCCTTATTTGGAAAATGCCTTTGTCGCTGGGGATCTCAGCTTACTGGACAGTAGTAACTTGATTATTATGACAATCATCGTAGCTATTGTTGTACTCATGGTAGTATTCTTCTTTGGCAAAACCAAAAAGAGAATTGTTCCCATTTATCTTTCCGGTGAAAATAAGGGTGACGACCTCACCTTCCGCAACTCCCTGAAACAACCTCAGGCAGCTGCCCTCCGTAACTGGTATATGGAATCTTATTTTGGTGAACGCAAGATGAATCTCATTGGTATTATTAGCACCGTTACTGTAATTGGCGCCACCTTAATACTGATTGGCGGTTATACGCTTTTCATTTTACTCTCTATGTTTGGAGGTGTTCTATAATGCCGACAGAATTTGGTTTAGTTAATATAATCTCCATTATAGCGTTCTTAGTATTGGCTCCTTTTGTTGGCGGCCTCCTCGCAGGGTTTGATAGAAAAATATCCGCCCGTATGCAGGGACGTTTCGGCCCTCCTATCCTACAGCCCTTCTATGATGTGGGCAAATTGATGAAGAAAGAAGCGGTTACCGTTAATAAGGTACAGGATTTCTACATTGGTTCCTTCTTGTTCTTCATCGTTGTTACCGGCGCTTTCTTCTTTGCCGGCGGCAACCTTTTGTTGGTCATTTTCACCTTGACCACTGCCAGCATTTTTATGGTAGTAGCGGCTTATTCCTCCAACTCTCCTTATGCGGAAATTGGGGCTGAGCGCGAGCTGTTACAGATGATGGCTTACGAACCTATGGTTCTCCTTACTGCTGTGGGTTTTTATCTCGTTTGCGGTAGCTTCAATGTAGCCGATATCTTAGGCGCAGCGAAACCTGCTATTATCTATTTACCTGGTATGTTCATTGGTTTCCTGTTTATTTTGACCTTAAAGTTCAGGAAATCACCCTTTGACCTTAGTATGTCTCATCATGCTCATCAGGAATTAGTCAAAGGTCTTACGACCGAATTTTCCGGTAAGACCCTGGCAATGATTGAAATTTCCCACTGGTATGAAAATGTATTCCTCCTTGGTTTTGTTTACCTCTTTGTAGCTTATACCCAGGTTTGGAGTATCGTAATTGCTGTTATTGTTTGTTTGCTCACCTATTTCTTGGAAGTACTCATCGATAACAACTACGCCAGAATGAAATGGCAAACGGCAATCAATTCTTCTTGGATTGTTTGCATGACTTTTGGTTTTGTTAACTTGCTTGCCATTTATCTTCTTAAGATATTTGGAATTCTTTGATAGGAGGTGTAGTTATGTCATCAGTCATCAAATCACCCTGGGTGATCCATTATGATGGTTCCAGCTGTAATGGTTGTGACATCGAAGTGCTGGCGTGCCTCACTCCTATGTATGACGCGGAACGTTTTGGTATCATCAACACTGGTAACCCTAAACACGCCGACGTGTTCCTTGTAACCGGCGGTATTAACGAACAAAATAAGAACGTAGTTAAACAGATTTACGAACAGATGCCTGATCCTAAAGTTGTGGTAGCTATTGGTATTTGCGCCTGTACCGGCGGTATTTTCCAAGAATGCTATAACATCTTAGGCGGTGTTGATACTGTAATCCCTGTTGATGTCTATGTTCCAGGCTGTGCCGCCAGACCCGAAGCCATTATTGATGGTATCGTACAGGGCCTGGGCGTGCTGGCTGAAAAAAGCGCAAATCTTGGCAAGGGCGCCCCTGCAGTAGCAGCTCCCGCCAAAGAAGAAGATTCCGTAGCCGAAGCCGATGCGGCTCAACCCGAATAAGGAGGTAAACAATGTATTTAGATTTTAATCTTAAAACCATTGAACCTACCGAATTGGTGGAAACTGCACATAAATTAAAAGCGGAAGGCTATCGTATGGTACAGATTTGCGCCACAAAAATTCCTGAAGCTTTTGAGCTTACTTATAGTTTCGATAAGGACCATGAACTTTACAACTACCGTGTTGTGGTTCCGGAAGGTCAGGAACTTATGAGTATTACCGATTCTTATTTTGCAGCTTTCGTTTATGAAAATGAAATGAAAGACCTTTTCGGTATAGATATTAAGCACATTGCCCTTGACTTCCAAGGTAATTTCTTCATTACCGGAGATCCCACCCCTTGGAAAAAGAGTGGCAGCGATCAATAAGAAAGGAAGGTAGATTATGGCTAAGCAAACTATTATTCCTTTCGGACCCCAGCATCCGGTATTACCGGAACCTGTTCATCTCGACTTAGTGTTAGAAGATGAAACCGTTGTTCAAGCCATTCCCTCTATTGGTTTCGTACATAGAGGCCTTGAAAAATTGGTGGAAAAAAAGGAATACACTGAACTCATGTATGTTACCGAGCGTATCTGCGGTATTTGTGCTTTTGGCCACAACTGGGGCTATTGCATGGCCGCTGAAGGCTTGATGAAGATTGAAATTCCTGAGAGAGCGGAATACCTGAGAACCATGTGGCATGAAATGTCCAGGGTTCACAGCCACCTTCTCTGGCTCGGTCTTTTAGCTGACGCTTTCGGTTTTGAAAGTCTCTTTATGCACTGCTGGCGTGTAAGAGAACAGGTGCTCGACCTGTTTGAAAAAACTACCGGCGGCCGTGTTATCTTCTCCGTATGTAAAGTAGGCGGCGTCCATCGCGATATTTCTCCCGAGGTTTTGGAAGAAATCGCTACCACTATGGAAAGAATGAAAAAGGAAGTCAAGGAATTGACCGATGTTTTCGTTAACGATGTATCTGTGAAAAACCGCACCGTGGGTGTGGGTGTTGTTACCAAAGAGCAGGCTATTGACCTCTGCGCGGTTGGTCCCACTGCCCGTGCTTCCGGCGTTGTACAGGACTTGCGCCTCAACGGCCCTGGCGTGTATGACAAACTCGACTTTGAACCCATTGTGGAAGAAGCCGGTGACTGCTACGCTCGTGCTATTGTCAGGGTTAAAGAATTGTATCAAGCTATGGATATGGTAGCGGAACTTTGCCGTATCATGCCGGAAGGCGATATAGCCGTGCCTGTAAAGGGTAAGCCCAGTGGCGAATTTGCCGCTCGTTTGGAACAGCCCCGCGGTGAAGCTTTCTATTATCTGAAGGGTAATGATTCCAAGTTCTTGGAAAGAATGAGGATTAGAACGCCGACCAACATCAATATTCCCTTCCTGGTTCAGGCTTTGGCTGGGTGCGACTTGGCAGATGTTCCTATTATAGTTCTCAGTATCGACCCCTGCATTAGTTGTACTGAAAGATAAGGAGGTAGACATGGCAGCATTTAAAATGGGTAAAGTTGTTTTGAGAAGCCTCTTTAAAAAGCCGGCTACCCTCATGTATCCCGTAGTACCCCGGGAATTTACTCCCGTGACTAAAGGTCACATCGAAATAGACATAGACAATTGTATCTTTTGTAACTTATGCGCTAAAAAGTGCCCCACCAACGCCATTAAAGTTGACCGTAATGCCCGTACCTGGAGCATTGAGCGTATGGATTGCATTCAATGCGGCTGCTGCACTTGGTCCTGTAAGAAGGAATGCCTCACCATGAGGCCCGAATACACAGCCCCCAATACAGTCAAGGTAACAGATACTTTCCAGGGTCCTCCTAAAGAGGAGAAACCCAAGAAAGAAGAAGCCTCTAAGGAGTCTGCGGCAGCTGTATAAGATATAATTTGTCTCATAAGGTGAATCAATGCACGAATTCCCCATAACTCAACAAATCATAAAAATTGCGGAAAAACACGCCAAAGACAATAACGCCAAGGCAGTTACAAAAATTAAATTGGTGGTTGGCGAGTATTCCGGATTTATCGGCGAAAGCATTCAAATGTATTTTGATGTTATCTCAGAAGGAACCCTTTGTGAAAAGGCTACTATTGAGATAGAGGGTGTGAAGCCCAAGCTTCAGTGCCGAAATTGCGGAAAATATTTTGCAAGACAGCCCATGTCCTTTGCCTGTCCCTATTGTGGCGGCGAGGGCGGACCATCGGATATTGGTAAAGAATTCTATATTGATTCCATCGAAATTGAAGCATAATATATGGGACAGGTAAATTTGCCTGTCCCATAATTCCATTTAAAAATCCTTTTAGATAATTAATCCCTACTAAGGAGAAAAAATATGCATGATATTGCGAAAATAAATTTAACTCTCAAAGAGAATATCCATGACGAGAACGACCATATCGCCTTACACATAAAAGAGGATATGGCTTCCCAAGGCGTACTGGTTGTAAACGTTATGGGCGCGCCGGGAGTGGGTAAAACCACTACCTTAAAGAATGTTTTTAAAAATCTCACCACCGCACGGCCCTATGTTATTGAAGGCGATATCGAAAGTGATATTGACACTAAGGACCTGCAAAATATGGGCGTGAGTACCTTTCAAATAAATACCTTTGGCGCTTGCCATCTTGATTCACCTATGGTCAGAGACGCCATTAAGAAAATGGAATTTCCTCAAAAGGGTATACTTTTTATCGAAAATATCGGTAATTTAGTCTGTCCGGCGGAATTTTCCATTGGCGAGCACGTAAAAATGTTGATTACCACCGCTACCGACGGCAGCGATAAACCATATAAATATCCCTTGGCTTTTGAAAAAGCGGATATTATCCTCATTAACAAATGTGATTTATTGCCCTATGTAGACTTTGATGAAGAGTTTTTCCTCAAGGGCGTAAGGGCGCAAAATCCTGAAGTGCCGGTCTTTAAAGTTTCCGGACGCACCGGCGAAGGGTACGCTGAGGTAGCTGCTTGGCTAGAAGCCCGCAACCTTAAATAAAATGACTATATTAGAATGCCAATTAGTGGTATAATTAAAAAAGGAGGAAAGCCTAGACTATGAAGACTGTGTTGATTCGGATTTGGGGTATCGTACAGGGGGTGGGCTTTCGTCCTTTTGTAGCAAAATTGGCGGACAAGTATCAGGTAAAGGGTAATGTACGCAATATTGGCGGTTTGGTAGATATTACCATGACCGATTCGCCGGAGCGAATTGAGGAATTTGTGACCCAACTCCAAAGGGAAAAACCAGAGCCTGCTGAAATAGTACATATTAAAATCACAGAATTACCCTATCAGGAGTTTTCCCAATTTGCTATAATTAATAGTGGCGCTGGTGACAACGAAGCCTCTATGATTCCCGCTGACCTCGCTATTTGTCCAGCCTGTCTCAGGGATTTAAAGGATCCGGAAAACCCCCGCTATCGTCACCCCTTTATCAGTTGCATGGCCTGTGGCCCCCGGTACACTATAATTGATAAAATACCTTATGACCGGGAAAATACCGCAATGGTTGATTTTCCCTTTTGTGATTTTTGTTATAACGAATATACTAATAGACAGGACCGCCGTTATCATGCCCAAACTATTTCCTGCCATAATTGCGGCCCCCAGTTACTGCTAAAGGATAGTGATATACAAGGGGATGCCGCAGTGCAGCTCTGTATTGAGCTATTGCAAGCTGGTAAAATTGTCGCTGTTAAGGGGGTAGGAGGCTATAATTTTATTGCCAGCCCCTTTAATAACCAAACGGTTCTCAATTTGCGCCGCCTCAAAGGCCGGGAGGAAAAGCCCTTTGCTGTAATGTTTGAGAGCTTAGATGAAATCAGGAAGTATTGCCGAGTGGATTCAGCGGAAGAGGCTCTGTTGGCAAGTAGCGCCCGTCCTATTGTACTGTTGGACACAGTTGGCCAACCCTTTGCGCCGGAAACAAACAAGACCAGCCGCTATACCGGGGCTTTCTTGCCTAGCATGGGCTTGCACCATCTATTATTGGCGGCTTGCGGCCCCCTGATTGTAACCAGCGCCAATTTAGCGGATATGCCAATGATTAACAGCGACGAGGAAATGTTTGCTCTCTACGAAGATAACAAGGAGTTATTGGCAGCTGTTTTTTACCACGCTAGAGATATTCGCGTGCGGGTGGATGATTCAGTAGTGCGAGTTGTGGACGGTCAACCCCAAATGGTGCGTCGTTCCAAGGGCTATGCCCCTGTGCCCCTCTACCTTAAAGGTAACGAAACCGTGCCACAGGAACGGATGATTTTGTCCCTGGGCGGGCAATTGAAGTCGGCCTTTACTTTAAGCAAGGGTAATTTTGCTTATGTTAGCCAATTTTTCGGTGATTTAGACGCCGAGTATATTAGAGAAATTTATTTAGAAAATATAGAGAGGATGAAGTCCCTCTTTCGTATAGAACCAAATCTGGTGGTCACAGATAGTCATCCCCTGTATTTTACCAATAGTTTTGCCCAGGACTATGCTGCCAGCCATAATATACCCCTTTTAAAAGTGCAGCATCATCATGCCCATGTGGCGTCGGTAATGGCTGAGCATCACCTGGACGAAGCTGTAATCGGCGTAAGCTTTGACGGCACCGGCTATGGCGATGACGGCAATATTTGGGGCGGTGAATTTTTACTTTGTCGGGGCTGGCAATTTGTGCGCCTAGCCCATCTCCAATATGTGCCTATGTTGGGTGGAGATAATTCCATGCGGGAAGGCTGGAAATCAGCTATGTGTTACATGGCGGCGATAGGCGGCGAAGCTGAAACCTTGGCTTTAAGTCAGGACAATCGCTATGCCATGGTGAAGGCAGCCATACACCATGGTGTTAACACAATTTATAGCTCCAGCATGGGTCGGCTTTTTGATGCGGTAGCCGCGGCTCTTGGCATTCATACCGATAACCGCTACGAGGGTGAATGCGCTATTATGTTGGAAAACGCCGCCGCCCGTTGCCGGGAGCAAGGCGTGGCTCCCTATATAATGACTTTTCTCTTCTGGGAAGAGGAGGGAGTCTATAAAATATCCGCTGCTACGATTTTTCAGGCCATAGCTAAAGGTTTGGCTTTAGGCGTGTCGCCGGAGTCTATGGCTTTGGGCTTTCATGAAGCTGTAGCCAAAATGATACTTTCCCTCTGCGAAAAAATCAGTAAACGCACGGGGGTAAAAAAAGTAGCATTGACAGGCGGCGTATTTCAGAATAAAATTTTAATGGAAACAACTTTGTCCCTTTTGCGTGAAGAGGACTTTACAATATATTATAATATCTCCGTTGGCGCCAATGATGGGGGCATATCCTTAGGACAGACCTACATTGGCCTGGAGTATTTAAAGGAGAATGAACATGTGCATAGCAATGCCAGGTAAAATAACAGCCATAGAAGGCAATAGGGCTAAAGTAGACTTTAGCGGCACAGAGGTTAACGCTAATATTATGATGGTCGAGGCCAAGGTGGGGGACTATGTTTTAGTTCACGCCGGTTGCGCCATTGAGGTATTATCGGAAAGCCGGGCTGAAGAAATGCTTTCTATTTTTAAGGAATTAGAAGAATTGGAAGAAGATTAATATGAACAGTACAGAAATAATCGCCTATTTAAAGAATTATGATGGCGCTGATATAAAGCTTATGGAGGTCTGCGGTACCCATACGGCCGCTATTTTTAAAAATGGTATCCGCTCACTAATTTCCCCGAAAATACATTTAATTGCTGGCCCCGGCTGTCCCGTTTGTGTGACTCCCGCCGCTTATATTGACAAATGTATTGATTACGCCAAACGGGAAAACCATGTGTTGGTCACCTTTGGGGATATGATTAAGGTTCCGGGAACCTGCCAAAGTTTAGCTCAAGCCAAAGGCGAAGGCGCTAGGGTAGAGCTGATGTTTTCCCCGGTAGAGGTGGTGGAGAAAGCTAAGGCTAACCCCCATATAACCTATGTTATTGCTGCCGTGGGCTTTGAGACTACTATTCCCACCTATGGCGTGGCTTTAAGTGAAGCCCTGAAAGACGGCGTAAAAAACCTTAAATTTATCACCGCTTTAAAGACGGCGCTGCCGGCCTTAGAGTGGATTTGTGAAAATGATAAGGATATTGACGGTTTTATCTGTCCCGGCCATGTCAGTGTGATTACCGGTAGTGAAGTCTATGAGTCGCTGGCGGAAAAATATCAAAAACCCTTTGTAGTTGCTGGCTTTGAAGGGGAGCATCTTTTAGCTGTGATTTATGACTTGGTGCGGCAGATTGTCAATAAACGTCACAACGTGAAAAATCTCTACCAGAATGCGGTGAAAACCCAAGGCAACCCCAAGGCTCTAGCCATAACGGAAAAATATTTTCGTCCCGGTAGCGCCACCTGGCGTGGTTTAGGGCAAATACCGGATTCCGGTATGTATTTACAGGCTGAGTACCAGGAGTACGATGCTGGTAGCCACGGCTTAGACCAAGACTTGGAGTTGCCTAAATCTTGTCGTTGTACCGAGGTTATTGTGGGGCGCATCAACCCGGTGGACTGCCCCATGTTTGGTAAGGGCTGCGACCCTATACGTCCTTACGGTCCCTGTATGGTGTCGGCTGAGGGGGCCTGCGGTATTTGGTACAGAAATACCCAATAAGAGAACAGCGAGGTAATAAGATGATTATAACTATGGCCCACGGCAGCGGAGGTAAATCCTCTGCTGAGCTTATGCAAAAAGTTTTTGGTAAACATTTCAGCAACGAAGTCTTAGATAAAATGGAAGATGCGGCCGTATTGGAGCTGGAGGGTAAAATTGCCTTTAGCACCGACTCTTTTGTGGTTACCCCTGTGGTTTTTCCCGGCGGTGATATTGGCAAACTGGCGGTTTGCGGTACTGTCAACGACCTATTGATGATGGGGGCGAAACCTTTATATTTAACCTCCGCCTATATTTTGGAAGAGGGTCTGGAAATAGATACCTTAGATTCCGTAGCTGCTTCCATGGCGCAAACAGCGGAGCAAGCTGGCGTAAACATCGTGGCCGGTGACACCAAGGTTGTGGAGGGCAACGGCGGGTTAATGATCAATACTACCGGCCTGGGCCTTATTCCCGTTGGGCGGGATATAAGCGCTGCCAATTTAGAGGTTGGGGACGTTATTTTAGTATCCGGCTTCTTAGGCGATCATCACGCCTGCATACTGAGCGCCCGCATGGAGCTAACCAATAATATAACCAGCGATTGCGCTCCTCTTAATACCGTGGTGGACGCCTTATTCGCCAGTGGCGTTACTGTTAAGGCTATGCGGGATATAACCAGAGGCGGCTTGGGTACAATGCTGAACGAGCTGGCCCGCACATCTGGGGTTGCTATAGAAATTGAGGAAGCTGATATTCCTGTTCGCGATAATGTGCGGGGCTTTTGTGATATTTTAGGCCTTGACCCCCTTTATATGGGCAATGAGGGTAAAATGTTAGCTGTGGTTAAAGGTTCGGAAGCAAAACAAGCCCTAGAGGCTATGCGTAGCACAGAGCTGGGCCAAGATGCGGTAATCCTGGGACAGGTTACAGCGGGAAAAGGTGTAGCAATGCGTACTAGACTAGGTGGTAAGCGGGTAGTTGATATGCTTTATGGCGAGGGCCTACCCAGGATTTGCTAAAAAGGGGGTGTGCTTATGGCTAAGAAAATGCTTTTCCTGTATAATCCTAAGGCGGGACGAAATGCTATTAAAACTAAACTTGCCGAGATTTTGAACATACTCACTGCCGGTGGTTATGATATTTTAGTTCGCCCTAGTCAAGCTCCCATGGATATGGAAAATATTGTCAAGGAGCGGGGGAAGGAATTTGATATTATTGTCACTTCCGGCGGGGACGGCAGTCTGAACGAAACCATAAACGGCTTAATGAGCTTGGAGAATCCCCCTGTTTTAGGTTATATTCCTACCGGTACGGTCAATGATTTTGCCGCCAGCCATAACATTTCTAAAAATATGCTGGTAGCGGCGAGGGATATTGTCAATGGCGATATCGTGAAAACGGATATAGGGAAGTTTAACAACAGCTATTTTTCCTATGTGGCTGCTTTTGGCGCTTTTACCGATGTATCATATGACACCTCGCAGGATGCAAAAAATATTTTAGGACGTAACGCCTATATTTTAGAGGGCATTAAGCGTATTCCCAGCCTAACATCCCACCATATCACTGTGGAATACGAAAATGAACTGATTGAAGGTGACTTTATTTACGGTATGGCCAGTAATTCTCTCTCTGTTGGCGGCATGAAGCTAGGTCATCGAACCAGTATATCTATGAACGATGGTTATTTTGAATTTGGCTTGGTTAAAAAAACTGTCAGCGATTTCTTTAATGCCACTACCATGCTGGGAGCTGCCTTATCTCAGGATTTAATTGACAATAAATCCGTATATAATTTTAAAGCCAAAAAGGTTATAATCCGCAGTCAAGAGGGGATATCCTGGACTTTAGACGGTGAGTTCGGCGGCGTTTGCACTGAGGCTGTAATCGAAAGCAAAAAGGAAGCCCTGGATATTATTGTGCCCCATAGAATTTTACCCTTAAAGTAATTTTCAGAGTTAAAAAAAGGTGACAGCTTTTGCTAACGCCCAATAAGGAAGTAATTTGAAAACACATCAGAATACTAACCATTACGGGCGTTGCAAAGGCGAAAGACACCGAGAAATGTAGAAATACTTTTCTCGGTGTCTTTTATTGTATAAAGAAATCAAATCACACATTCGCATTTGTGCTCTTAATTGCTTACAATATGCTCAAGGAGGTCAAAGCTATGCGGGAACAGAAATACTATTTGGCTTTTGACGAGATTGAGCGAGGTATTATTATACGAAGTCTGAATGAATTGCGTAACCGCTTGTTTTCGGAAGGTAGGTACACAGACGCCGTAGATGAATTGCTCATAAAATTTGTAAATGCCAAGAAAAAGAAATTCAAAATCATATAAGGAGGACAACACAATGGCAAAATCAATCTTTGAAGAAATGGGAGGTACATACGAAATGCAGAGCAATTACCTTATCCCCTGCCTTACCTTACCAACCGAAAAAGAACAGCCGATAGGTTTATTCGGGAAGCGGCATTTACGATACTTAAAAGAAAATCACAAGATTATTTACACCAATCTGCTCACAAGTGGCAGGCTGAACGCTTACCTCGCCGATATTGACAGACAGGCACAGGAACGCTTTGAAATGCTCACAGAGCAGATGAAACAGGCACAGGGTATCACGGAACAGTTAAAGGCAAAAAACGCCTTAGAATGGGTTGGGCAAATGAATAATATTCGGGTGTGTGCGATGGAGATTGTGAATAGGGAAATAATTTACGAATAAATCGACGGCAGGCAGGGTGGCTAAAGCCCTGCCTGTTTTTATTGTCTAGCTTTAGCGATATATAACCACCAGCGGTGCTGGTGCGGATAGAAAAGCTTTAGCTAAAAGCAATCTCCTTTGCTATAATGGTGTTGGTTTGGCAGCCGCACCCAAAGCAAAGGAGATGAATCAAATGAGTTATTCAAATGACAGTCAAAGTCTATCACATACCAAGTGGAATTGCAAATACCACTTGGTGTTCGCACCCAAGTATCGCCGTCAGGAAATTTATGGGAAACTGCGTGAAGATATCGGACAAATCTTGCGACAGCTATGCGAGATGAAGAAGGTGGAAATTATCGAAGCAGAGGCGTGCCCCGATCACATTCATCTGCTGGTAAGTATTCCACCGAGCCTTAGTGTATCGCAGTTTGTTGGGTACTTGAAGGGAAAGAGTTCGCTGATGATCTTCGATCGTCATGCAAACTTGAAGTACAAGTACGGTAACCGTCATTTCTGGTGCAGGGGCTATTATGTGGATACGGTAGGTCGTAACAAGGAACGAATTGCAGAGTACATCCGAAATCAGTTGCAGGAAGATGTAATGAATGACCAACTTTCGTTCAAGGAATTTGTAGACCCGTTTACGGGTAGCAAGAATACGCAGGCATAAAAAACAGGCCGCTTTAGCGGCGGCCTGAGAATTAGTTGCGGCTGTCGGACTTTTTCAA
>DXZC01000007.1:25189-28278 GCA_019415505.1 Peptococcaceae bacterium
CCCCCCGCCTTGAAGGCGGTGTGCATACCACCGGCTTCGCCGGTGGTTTTGATTGACGGTATAGCAGAATTTCGTATAACAGGATATTTCAGATAATTAAGGAGTATGCGGAGCGAATTGTCGGCTATCCGAAAGGTTGAAAAATTCATAAAAAAATCGTATAATTTTCAAAACAAAATGAAATGTGAGGAAGCGATGCAAATATGAAAGATATATTATTTCAATTAGATATATGCTGGCAATTGTTTGAATACCATATAAATGGACTAACAGATCAAGAAGCATATTGGTGTAAAAGTAAAAAAGGTCTAAATGTTCATTGGACAAATGAACATTGGAAAGTAGATTGGCCTGAAACCGAAGAATATTCAATTGGTCCATCAAGTATCGCTTGGACATTATGGCATATTCAATACTGGTGGAAAAATGCATTGAGTGCAAACTTCGAAAATAAAGTATTACAAAGAGAAGATGTTGCTTGGTCTGGAAGTGTGGAAGAGGCAATTAACGAAATCAGAAAGTGTCATAATGAATGGATTAAAAAACTGGAAGAGTTAAATGAATTGCAGTATGCTTCATCCGACTTTTGCAAATGGCCGTTTGAAAATAATAGTTTTACTTCGATTGCATTATGGTTAAATGTAGAATTTATGAAAAATATATCCGAGATAGGCTATGGCAGATTTCTATATGCAGCATCTTGTGAATAATTCTTTATTTTTATATTGCTATAATTTAATCAATAGTAAGTCCTCGAAAGGAGATAATGATGGAATACGAAAAGCAAGAATTAGTTGAAGCCAAAAGACAAATTGACTCAACCATACATAAGTTAAGAGAAACAATAAAAACATTTGAAGCAAAAGAAAATCCCGAAAGATATAAGTCGCAAATCACTTTAGCGAGAAGGCGTGTGAAAGCTTTTGAGATTGCAAATTACTTTATAGAAAATGAGATTGGTAAAACTGAATAGCATTTTGTTTACATAGCCGAGAGGTTTTCACAGTGATAGCCTCTCGGCTTCTTCTATTTCAGAAGATATTTTAAGCTAAATAGTCTACGGAGCGTGGATTGATAAACTATAGAATAAACAATACAATATGTATTGAGGTGAAAAAATTATGGATATGAAAAGAAAAAAAGAATTATTGCAAGAGTGGAAAAATCGCCATCCAGAAATGGGCGTAATTTCATTTCGGAGCACAAAGACAGACGAAGTTTTTTTGGGGATTTCCAAAGATACAAAGGCTGATTTTAATAGCAACCGTTTTAAGTTGTCCACAGGAAACCATCCGAATAAACGAATGACAGAGCTTTGGAATCAATACGGCGAGGCAGCATTTGAGTGTTCGGTAGTAAAAATTCTAAAATATGAAAATCCTCAAGAGGACCACACTGAAGAATTGGAAAAATTACTGGAACAGAGTTTTGCAGTCAATCCGAAAGCGAGGAAAATATGGAAATAAATCATCACATTGTAATTGAGGCAGAGGGTTATGACCGTGTTGACGGAAGAAATGCGTATTGTTCCGACATAAAGCGGCTTACTCTTGGCACGCCGATGTCGGAAGAAAACAAAAATATGCAGATTGCCTTACAGGTTTGGAAAGAAAAAACGGATGGTTCACAGTATGTTTCTATGGAAATCCCCATCCACCATTTGATAGATTTTATGCTGCTTTTGAGTCGTACTATGCTGTATTTCAGAGAAGCATACCGCTTTCCTCTACTGTATAATCCTGATAACCCCGTGCTGGAAAGGATGGGAATACAGGGGGATGTATTACCTATTACTGTTTGCACCAAGAATTTACATCTTGATGAGGACATTCAAAAATTTTCTCAGGCTCTTAGTGATTTAGGAGAACTGACTGGAGAGCGTATGCGGACGCTATTCCGCATATTAGAAGAAATGGAGTATTAAAATGGAAGGCAAATACATTCTGTCTGTCGGCAGACGGTTGACAGAGGAGGAACAAAAACTTGTTTGGAAAAAGCCAAGCACTCATATAGAAAGCGAAGCGGAACAGCGTATTTGCGAGGAAGTCAAGTGGAATTGGACACGCGGAGAAATGAAAATAACCAATATTTTGTTAGAGGGCGATGCAGGCTCTGGAAAAACACAATTAGCGAAAGCTCTTTCTGCAGACTTTGGCTTGCCTTATACAAAAATAACCTGTTTTGCAGATATGGATAAGTCCGATATTTTAGGCTCAATCCTGCCTGTACTTCCAGAGGAACATACAAAATCCAACGACATTGTATATCGATACTATCCATCAGAAATTGTCCGAGCTTACGAGAACGGCTGGTTGCTTGAAATACAAGAGCCTACCGTTATTCGAGATGCGGCAGTATTGATGGCATTAAATTCTGCTCTTGAGCCAGACGGAAGTATCAATCTGCCTACACGAATTGTCCATCGCCATCCCGACTTTATCGCCGTGATTACTACCAATCGAGGTTATAACGGCTGTCGTCCATTAAATGAAGCATTACGTGACAGAATACAGCACAGTGAAAAAATGGATTTGCCAGAAATAAGCGTTATGGTAGAAAGGGCTGCTGCAAAAACAAAGTGTAAGGATAACACCTTACTATACACTTTTGCTCATACAATCGTAGAATTGGATAAAACGGCAAAGGCGAATGCGATGAAAGGTGTAGCGGGTATGCGTTCCTATTTCTTTTGGGTAGATGCCGTGCTTCAAAATACGGACATTATAGACGCATTGTATCATAAGGTGATTTATAAAATAACAACCGACCCGGATGAAATCAAAATTTTAGAGGAAGCTCTCTCGTCATCGGGTATTTTGAAAGAATTAGAAGACATCGCTGCTAAAGAATTAAATTTTAATGGTGATGTAATGGAAATTCACACAGAGGACAGTATTGACACAAATTTTTTTGATGCCTCTCCGTCAGAAGCACCAGCGGTAGCCTTGCGGAAATCTTCAGATAGCGAGGGGCAAGCAAACCAAAAATCAGATACTTCTTCCGCCACAGAGAGCACAAATACCAATAAAGACGGAGAGCCTATTTATCACGAGTTATCCTCTGACGCAAAGGCAGAACTGGAACAAGAG
>DXZC01000070.1 GCA_019415505.1 Peptococcaceae bacterium
CTCTAAATATAGCAAAAGTCACGCCAAATGTCAACTTTTTAGCGGCTATTTTAAAATTAAACCAAACCAGCTTCACACCATGGCCCCAGCGGCATAATAGGGTCTTAAATCCAACCGGCGGGGCTTATTGCGCTGTCATTCGCTACCTAACACCTGGGCTTATAAATTTTTAGCCAAAGCTTCCGGTGCAGGGCTGTAAAGCAGAGCGTCTTCAGGGCTAATTTGCCCCTCCTTGACCAGGTTGGCCAGGGAGGCGTTCATGGTGACCATGCCCTCCTGAGAACTGGAGGCAATCACCGTATCCAGTTGGTGGGTTTTCGCCTCCCGAATCATATTGCTAACCGCCTTATTACACAGCATTATCTCAAAGGCCGGTATCGGTTTGCCCGCCAGCCCCGGCACTAGCTGCTGGGAAACTACAGCCTTCAATACCATAGATAGCTGTACCCTAATTTGAGCTTGCTGGTTTTCGGGAAACACATCCACAATCCTGTCTATTGAGTTGGCGGCGCCGACTGTGTGCAGGGTGGAAAGAACCAAATGGCCGGTTTCCGCCGCAGTCATGGCTATATTGATGGTTTCGTAGTCCCGCATTTCACCCAGGAGAATTACATCAGGGGATTGGCGCAGGGCAGCTCGTAAAGCCACCACATAACTCTTAGTGTCCAGTGGTATTTCCCGCTGGCTGACGATACTTTTTTTATGACGGTGCAGGAATTCCAAGGGATCCTCCAGGGTGATAATATGGCAGCTACGGGAGGTATTGATGGCCTCGATAATACAGGATAAGGTGGTGGATTTACCGCTCCCGGCGGAACCGGTTATCAGCACCAGACCCTTGGTGAGCTTTCCCAGGTCAATAACGGTTTCGGGGATATTTATATCCTTGGGCTCCGGCAACTCAAAGCTGATCACTCGGATTACCGCAGCCAAGGAGGAACGCTGCCGATATACGCTGACGCGAAAGCGGGAGAGATGAGGCACGGAAAAGGCAAAGTCATCATCGCCCTCAGCGGTGTACTCCACCATATTGCGCTGGGGGGTCAGCTCATATATGCCCCCTATTAAACCTCGGCAATCCTCCGGCGTTAAGCACTCGTCCCCAGGCTGGCAAATCTCATTATTGATTTTATAGGACACCGGCTTGCCTGCGACGATAAAAATATCCGAAGCCTGGTTTGCCACAGCGTATTCTAGAATTTTCATTATTTCCATAAATGTCACTCACTCCGTTACTATATAGGTATTGCGCAATAGTTCGCCGCTGTCCCTCACTACTACCCTATAGGACAACACCTTACCGTTGTCCCCCTGCTGCTCCCAGACCAATTCCGTACCTTCAGCCTGAGGGGTATGGGTTACACCTAATTGATTCAACCCCGGCCAATCCTCCGCCGCCAAACAGGTCAAAGCCTGGGCTAAGGTGGCCTCCGCCGCGGAACGGAGCTGATAATAAGCTGTAGTGGCGGCAGCGGTCTTGAGGGCCAGCCGCTCATCGTTTTGGGCAGTGGTGTAGGTGAGCATGGCAAAGGCCAGCAAAGAAAGTATGACGAACACCGCCAGTAGGGAGGTAGCGCCAATGGCAAATTTAGGGGAAAGTCCGCTTTTCTTCACCTGCCCTCACCCCCTGTCTCACAGCGTGCCACCGTCAGGCTGTAAATTGGGTCGCCGTCCTTGCTCACGTTTATTTCCGCAGTAACTACCCCATTTTCCGTGTCTGTCCCAGCAGTTACAGCGTATTCACCCTGGTCAGATTCCCGGCCGTTGGCAGCGTAATTTGCCAGAGGCGGTAAATCCTCCCCAGCGGTAAACCGCTCCGCCGCCGATGTAGCCAACAACACGCCATAGGTTAAATCCTCGCTATGCTGGGAGGACTCCTTGGCCTTGGCTAAAAGCCCCAGGGAAACAGTGGCGGCCAGAGCCAGCATAACTATAATAACTAAAAATTCCAGTAAAAATAACTGGGTCTTAGAAACTGTTCTTATCTTCAAGGCGCCGCCCCCTCCCAGTTGATATAGGTATTAAAGGTCACTCCGTCCTCAGTGGCTAAAGACACGGCTAATAGATCGCCTGTGGCGGCAAAGTCTAAGCTCGCCAAGTCCATTATAGCCTGGCCATCGCCGGGGTTGACCTCACTGCCGGCGGCTACAGTCACCTCCCGCAGCTTACCCTCTCCCCAAAACAGCCAGGTTTCATAGTCCCCGGCCTCGTAACTCTCAGACAGGACCAAAGCCTGGCCCTGGGGACCCGGCGCTAAAGTAACGCCGCCGGGGTTTTGCCGTATTTTCTCCTCAATATACAAAACGGAGGTTCGCATATCGTAATTCTTGGTCATAGCGGCGGCAGTGTCCCGGTAAATATCCGCTCCCAGCGCCACAACGCCCAAGCCTACCACCAGAAAAAGTAAAAATAGGGACAAGGTAAAGAAAAAGTCGCCAGCCCGCTCTCCCATGGTTCATTCCCCCTATCTTGGAAATACAAATATGTCCGGCATAATATTACTACCCCAATAGGTATAATGGTAGACATATTCCTCTTGGTTCAGAACAACATTGTAATTAGCCGCTAAATACTCCAAATTTTCAGGATAAGAGCCCTCCAAAACATAGCATTGAACGGCGTTGCGGCGCAGGGAGTCCTCCATATTGGCCAGCTGCCCGGCTTGGGCGGCAGAGCCAATGCTGGTCACGGCTTGTAACACCAAAAACGCCACGATAATTAGAATCAGCAGCGGCACAATTATATCAGTTAAAATCCAGGCTTTTCTCGGCGTATTTCTCATAATGCTGACATCACCCCTAACAAGGGCAGTATGACAGATAATAAAATAAGGGCCACTAATATGGAAAATACCGCGGCAATAACCGGCTCAACCACAGAAAGCAGGTTGGAAATTCGGGATTCAGCCTCAGCCTCGCATTCATCGGCAATATGGGCCAGAACCTGGTCCAGGGAACCGCTCTTTACCCCTAGAGCTAGCATTGCCCCCTGCACGTTTGTATATACGCCAGAAACCGCCGCCGCGTCAGCAAAGGCCGCCCCGGCCGCCATTTCCTCCTGTAGCTTAGCCACAGCAGCTCCCATAGCCCGGTTAGGCGCCAGGCCGGCGGCCATATTTAGGGAATCGTTAATATCCAGGCCGCTTTTTAAAAGCATTGACATAGCAGAGTTAAAACTGGCGTTGGCCACAGCGCGGCTAATTTTTTTAAACACAGTATGGCCTAGGTTTTGAGCCCAATTCCGAGCAGCGGGTAGCGCCGCCAAGACCAAAACCAGGACTAACAGCAGGGCTACCGCTATGAGTAGCGCTGTGGTATGCTGGCTCAGGACGTCGCCCACTTTGAGGAGCCCAGCGGCAAAGGGCGAAAGAGAACCGGCAAAGTTGGCTAAAATCTCATAAAATATGGGCAACACCTTAACGACCAGAAGCAAAATAACGCCGAACATTAAAACCGCCATAACCAAGGGAAAGGTAATAGCTGACTTAATATTCCGCTCTATTTCCCAGCGGCGCTCATAAAATTCCGCCAGACCAGTCATGACCTCCTCCAGGCGGCCGGAGGTCTCGCCAATAGCCGTCATCTCCACGGCATAAGGAGGAAAAGCCCCGGTTTCCGCCTGGGCGGCGCTTAAAGTGCGGCCCTCTATTTTACTAGCCAGGTCCACGGACACCTCCTTGAGGCGGCCCTTGGCCGTGTCCAGAGCTATTATGCCCAGCCCCTCCTCATAGGAAATGCCGGAGTTAAGAATCAACACCATTTGCCGGCAAAAAGCCGCCAGCTCCTGGGGGGACAGTTGTGTGTTTTTGGCCATGCTTACCTCCCAATCAATACAAATACATCTGATGATAATTAGCGCCACTGCCAATATACTTATCCAGGGTAGCGGCATTAGCGTCATAGGTGGGGTCCATGCGCACCCAATCCGTACCCTTAAACTCAATGGCCTTGTTAACCCAGCCCACATCCTCAATATAAACGCTAATCCAGGCGTGGTAAACATCGTCAGAATAGCCCACTACCAAGCGGGTAGGTATGCCCTGAGAACGCAGCATGGCGGTGGCCAGGGCCGCATAATCAAAGCAAATGCCTTTGCCCTCCTCTAATACCTTGTCAATATCTGGCAAATAACCCACACTAACATTCTCCGCCCGGTCAAAATCATATTTTATGTTATCTATAATGTAATCGTAGATGTAAGTCACCACGTCTAAATCATCGTCAGCCGGAGCCGCCAGCTTGGCGCCTAAGGCCACGCATTGGCTATCCCCGTTGAACCGCACATATTGGTTACTGTGAAGGAAGGGTTCAAACTGGTCCGTTAAGTTAACCTCCACCTGGGCGGCGCTAACCTGGGCGTACTGGTCACCGCTGACATTTTCATACACCGCCACACCGTAAACGCCGTTCCCCTCTGTGAAGGGAAAAACCTCATATTCGTCGCCAGACAGGGTATAGGTATACACTGTGCCGTTACTGGCGGTTATTTGTAAACGCACCTGGGGGTTCTCCCCCATATAACGCACCATAATATAGCCTGAGGCCGTGTTAGACGCGTCAATAGAGGCCAGCTCATTGCCAAAAACCACAGTACCGTCTGGCGATTCCGCTAAAACCCGGGGGGTATTATCCCTCGTCCCCGCGGGCTTATCCTCGGAACAGGCGCTTAAAGCTATAACCAAGGACAAAAAAAAGAGGCAATAAACCACAAAGCACACGGTTTTTCTTACCCTTATCCTCACGGCTTTGCCTCCTCGCCTCTCACTTTGCAACAATTATCCCACCTCAGCCCCGAAAGGGCAAGCTGAAAATATTGTTTTTCCATATAAATATATCTCATTATAGCAAATGTAGAAAAACTTGTAAAGATTGCCATTAATACCGCCAGCAAAACTGGGTGAGTCAAACAAAAAGTCACACATAGAAATGCTTCCACCTTACCTTTTACTTATAAATGACAAAAAATGCGGCTTAAATATAGCCAGAAAATGCTTGCAAAAGCAAAAATATCATGGTATTCTTTAGGTGAGAGAGAGATTTTCCCACCAGAATAACGGGATAGGTGGTTTTTTGCATGAAAACTAATAAATTAAAGATAAAAATGTTAGGGGGCTTCTCCGTTACTTACGACAGTCTAGATATCATACCAGAGGGCAGCGGTAAAAATAAGGTAATATACTTTCTGGAATACATTATAGCTAACCGCCACCGTGCCGTACCCCAAAACGAACTAATTGACGTTATTTTAGGTAACGATGAATGTAGCAATCCCACAAACACCTTAAAAAATTTGGCCTATCGTTGCCGCAAGCTATTAGGAGATTTTGGCTTGCCGGAAAAGGAATGTATTTATTGTCGCAACGGCGCCTACGGCTTTTCCCAAACCTTACCCTGCGTCGTAGATACCGAGGAGTTTGCCAGCTTGGTGAATATTGCCAAGAATTCAGCCAGCGAAAAACGCCAGCTTTCCTGTGCCCTCAAGGCCATTAAGCTGTACGATGGCGACTTTCTGCCCAGCTCCTACTGTCAAAATTGGGTTATACCCCTTACAGTGAGCTATCAAAATCAATTCGCCTATGCCGTTAACCGAGCGGCGGAATTGTTGGCCCAGGAAAGGGATTACGATAAAATTTTAAAAATAACCGAAAAGGCTATTACCCTGTATCCCTATAATGAGGAATTTCATATTTTCCGCATTAGAGCCCTTTATGAAATGGGCAATATCAAGGGGGCAATCAGCGATTATGAAGCGGTTAGCGCCTTGCTCTTTGACGAATTAGGCGTCAACCCCTCTAAAGAGTTGCAGGAAATATATGTAAAGTCCACCACCAGTATGGGCAATTTAGTCTCCTCAGCCAAAGAGGCCCTAAATAATATTTTAGCCGACGACCCCGGTAAGGGCGCCTATTACTGCAATTACCATATGTTTGCCAATACCTGCCGCTTTTTAGAACGGCAGATACATAGAAACGGTCAATCCGCCTATTTGGCCCTGTGTACTATCACAACTAAAAGCTGCGACCCGATTAACACTGATGATTTAAAGTATATAACCGCTGCATTTCATAAAAGCGTTTCAGAGTCATTGCGACAAAGCGATATTTATACCAGAAGCTCCCCAACCCCGTTTTTGGTGCTGTTAATGGGGACTAACCTGGAAAACTGCCGCAAAGCCATGCATAGGGTGGATTTAAGTTTTAAACGCTCCACCAGAAGCAAAGACGCCCGACTGCACTTACAATATACCTCCTATGCTGATATTTCCAAATTTGACGAAGGCATTGCGCCAGCTTGGCGCCAAACCAAAGCTAAAAAAGTCTGAATTACGGACGAGACCAACTAGTGGTGCTACTTTCACCTTAGCTACGGGCCAGATACAATACTAAGGCAGCTTTGGGACCTGAGAATACAGCGCTAAACCTGGAAGCGAAAATCAACCGCCTTAATTTTATAAATTACTAATTTAGTTTATAAAATTTATAAGATTACCATTAACTTAAACCACTTTTACACCTGCTATCATTTAGTGGGTGTTTTTAATTGTCTTTTCTGGCAAAAAAACTAAACCGCTGTTCTAGCCCTCGGCCAGGGAAATAAAGGCTCTAGTTAGGTATATTATTCAACCGGGAGCCTGGGACCCTACCCATAAACCAGGAGCTGCCCACTGCCTGGTTCGGTCAAAGCAGACCAATTCCTAACTGCCCAGGACGACCCGGCCTGACATCTAGCCCGACTTCAACACCTACTCCCCCAAAGCGATACCTGGGCTATTGCCCACCGCCTAACTCTTTTCTACCGCCTATACCTTGAGGCAGCGATGCCTTAACCCCATAGCTTTCACCACAGCTTTATTTTACGGTCTACAGGGGTTGAGAATCTGCGGCCAGGGGTTCTGAAATGACGGCTAAGTCCCAGGACAATAGGTGCAGCCAAAATCACCTTCGCCTACCGCCATAAATAATCCGCTGTAAATTTTAAATTTTCTGGCTATAAGATGAATTATAGTTTATAATATAATTATATTTTGTCCCGTCTTTTTTACAGACTGAATAACCTCTAGTTATAGCCTTAATGGCCTTTAGGGCTAGACAGACGCCTATAAATAAAAGCGCCTGACCCCAGGGCCAAAGGAATAAATTTAACCCAATCTTTTACCCTCGCCACTATGTAAAAAGCGCCAGCTAAATACAGGATATAAGGGTTAAAGTCCTGCTGTTATGGTCTGCCGCAAGGAAAACCACTGCCTGGCTACGGCAAACTAGGACGGGGATCTGGGCCAATGCCAGAACCGGAACAGCAAGTTAGAGCTGGCTGTACACACCCCAATTATCACCTTAGGCGGATAGCCACATAAGGACAGAAAGGCTTGGCTGAGAAAATATGGAAAGGTACTAAATCATGCTCCCAGAAGTGCTCATAATATCTTTGCAGCTCAAGGAAGCCACAGCGGAACCAGATATCCTGCGAATCTGGGCGGAAAAATTCGCCGCTGCTAGGGGCCTAGAATTACCCCAGGGCGAAATTAGATATAGCGATACAGGAAAGCCCCGCTTTGCTAAGGGAGCAATAGAATTTTCCATTTCCCATAGCGGCGAATACTGGCTTTGCGCCTTTGCCTCAGAGCCAGTGGGCCTGGACCTACAGTATCATAAGGACTGTAACAGGGAAGGCATTGCCCGCCGGTTTTTTCATCCCAGGGAATATGACTATGCGGCCAAAAATGGCGTCCAGGGCTTTTTTCAGGTCTGGACGGCGAAGGAAAGCTATGTTAAATTCACCGGCCAAGGCATTGCCGGGGGCTTCCGGGATTTTACGACAATATCGCCAACGGGGTCATTGGGTCCCTGTGGCAACGGCTTTCTCCAACCCCTGGAATTTAAAGCCAATTACTCCCTCTGCCTGTGTACACCAAAGCAACGGAGTGTGCAAATCCTCTGGCTTTAAGACCAACAAGCAACTACTTGAAGCTGATAATGGCACCAAAACCAGACAAACTGCGGTGGACAATGTTATTAGAACAATCACTTGGCCAGAAACCAGTTATTTAAGAGTTAAACAGTTTTTAAAACCCCGTAGAGCCGGATAACTGTTCTGAAAAGGGTTCAAATAAGAAAAAACAAATTGCGCTAATATACCTCAACAGCGGCAGGGGCTAGCTACTTCAGATTTATTGCTTTTACCCTGGCGCCACAACTCCCCAGGCTCGATGAGCCTCTAATACAATTTATCATATTTATCTAAATCCAAAACAGTCTATCTTGTCTTAACAGCAAGTGTAAAATTTTCCCAAGGTGGTGATAGTAATGGCAATTCTCACAATCTCCAGCTCAGATTTTACAGCAGAGGTACTTAAAGCCGCAGAGCCCGTATTGGTTAGCTTTGAGGCTAACTGTAACAATACCTGCCAAATTTTGGCGACAAACCTAGAAGCCCTGGCGGCGAAACATCGGGAAATCAAGGTGTGCCGCCTCAAGGTGGTGGATGCTCCGGATCTGGTGGAAAGGTACCAGATAATGAGCGTTCCCTCCCTATTATTTTTTTACAATGGGGAGCTACGCCACAGAGCTATAGGCGCTCAGACTCCGGAAGCCTTAACAGCCCTGCTAGATAAAATCCTATAGCGCCACTGACTGTTCGCTTTTTAGGCAGCGGGTTTGGCTAAAGTCTCTATCTCAGCCCATTCAGCCTCAACGGCCAGAGGACAAAAAGCTACGGCTGCGGGCTGGGCTTTCCCACCGGAAAAGCCGGGCTAAACTGGCAAAAGCCAGGTAATTTAGTCTTAAATACGCTACCCAACCTAAACCCAAGCACCCATTAAGAAGGAGGATTTTTAAGATGAAAGTAGTTATTATCGGCGGAGTAGCCGGTGGCGCCACTGCCGCTGCCAGACTGCGGCGTTTGAACGAGGCAGCGGAAATAATTATCATCGAGCGTAGCGGCTATATCTCATACGCTAATTGCGGTTTACCCTATTACATTGGCGGGGTGATTGAAGATAAGGAAGCTTTAACCTTACAAACACCGGAAAGCTTCCGCCAGCGCTTCCGCGTAGACGTGCGGGTAAAGCAGGAAGCCCTGGCCATAGACCCCCAGGCCAAAACCGTGACAATAAAAAGGCTGGAGGATAATACGGAGTACACGGAAACCTATGATAAGCTGCTCCTCTCCCCTGGGGCTAAAGCCCTGCACCCGAATATACCAGGGAGCGATAGTAAGAATATTATGACCCTCCGCACCGTGGAAGATACTTACCGAATCAAGGAATACCTGGCCCAAAACCAACCCAAACACTGCACTGTTATTGGCGGTGGCTTTATCGGTTTGGAGGCGGCGGAAAATTTGCTACAAGCCGGCGTTGCCACCACCCTGCTGCAACTGGAGGAACAGGTGTTGCCGCCTTTGGATTATGATATGGCTTGCGAAGTACAAGCTTACCTCCGCAGTAAGGGCTTGGATTTACAATTACAAAGGGAGGTTACAGGTTTTCAGGAAACCGGGGACAAGCTACAGGTTTTACTTAAAGACGGTACCAGCCTGACAACGGATTTTGTCCTTCTGGCCATCGGCGTAACGCCGGATACTGCTCTGGCCCAAGCAGCGGGTTTAAAATTGGGGGCCAAAAATGCCCTGGTGGTAAACGAGGCTATGGAAACCTCTGAGCCGGATATTTACGCAGTGGGCGACGCCGTAGAGGTGCGCCACTTTGTAACTAATACCCCGGCCTTAATCGCCCTGGCCGGCCCAGCCAATAAACAGGGACGCATAGCCGCTGATAATATTAACGGCGGTCACAGCAGGTATAAGGGCTCCCAGGGTTCCTCTATAATCAAGCTCTTTGCTATGACGGTGGCTACCACGGGAATCAATGAAAAAACCGCCCGCTCCTTGGGCATAACCTATGATAAGGTCATAAATTATGCCGCCTCCCATGCCACTTATTATCCCGGCGCCAATAATATGACTATTAAAACCCTGTTCCAACCGGATAACGGTAAAATTCTGGGCGTTCAAATCGTAGGCTTTGACGGGGTGGACAAGCGTCTAGACGTTATGGCCACCGCCATTAGGTCGTCTCTGACCGCGGCTGATTTAGAGGAACTGGATTTAGCTTACGCTCCACCCTACTCCTCTGCTAAAGACCCCGTTAACATGGCGGGATTTACCATAGAAAACCTCAGAAACAAGCTGGTGCGGCAATACCACTGGCACGATATACCTGAGTTACCCAAGGACGGCAGTATTATTATGCTGGACGTTAGAACAATGCGAGAATATATCAACGGCCATATTCCCGATGCTATTAACATACCCCTAGATGAATTGCGGGAACGCCTTGATGAGCTGGATAAAAGTAAACCAGTCTACGTTAACTGCCAAAGCGGATTGCGAAGCTACATCGCCTGCCGTATTCTCAGTCAGCAGGGCTTTGACTGTTATAATCTCTCCGGCGGCTACCGTTTTTATGAGCTTATAGCTGAGGCTAAATCCTATGACAGCTCTCCCACCCATTTATGCGGCATAAAAATAGACAAATCGCAATAAAAAAGCGAGTTAAAAGCTTAGATCCCCAACCCAGCTTACGCCAGACCCAAGCCTGGGGCAAGGGATAAGACAGGCCCCGATAATAAAGCTTAAAACTAAAACACAGGAACAGATCAATCTGCCCCTGTGTTTTTTTATTTGTGCCTTTACCCTCAAGCTTATGCCCAAACCCTCTATAATCAAAACCTCATAAGCTTTAGGGTGAAAAATAGCTCTACTTAACTGAAACTGGCAACCAAGACCCAGTATAAACTAATTTGGCCGCTTATTCGGAAAAGTTATCGTCCGGCTGCCAATCAGCTTGTACCTCCCGCTGAATAGCGGCGTGCTCCTGAAAGGTAGCGGCAAAATGGATAACGCCGTATTTATCGGACTGAAAATAGTAATAGTCGTTGCTGGCGGGATAAAGGGCAGCCTTTAAAGACTCCTCACTGGGGCAACAAATAGGCCCCAAAGGTAGGCCCGGATAGAGATAAGTGTTATAAGGTGAATCGTACTTGGTATCCGCCAGGGAGATAATAGTTTTTTTCACACCCATAGCGTATTCCACAGTAACGCAGGATTGCAAATTAGGATATTGCGCCGGGTTGTTAAGGCGGTTATGGAACACGCCGGAAATAGTATAGCGGTCCTCCTCCTTAGCTGCCTCGCTCTCAATTATTGAAGCCAAAGTCAGCATCTCGTCAAAGCTGTAGCCCAATTCCTCAGACCGGGCAATATAAGTTTCCGTGTAAAGCCGTTGGCCAAAATTAGCCAGCATAGCGTTGATAACTACCTCAGGCGCGGTATTAGGCTCAAAAAAGTAAGTGTCAGGCATTAAGTAGCCCTCTAAATCACTGCGACTGGTTACTGCCGCTAAAAAATCGTAATCATATTTATTCTGGTCACAGGCTGCCAGAAAATCCCCAGCGTTGCAGACCCCCGCCGCCTCATAAATACGAGCTATCTGCTTAACCTGCTTGCCCTCTGGTATGGTCACTTTTAGCGAGGCTGTGGCGGGTTCAGTCAGCGCAGCGAAAATCTCCGGGTAGTTACTATGGGCGGGCAGCGAGTAAGAGCCAACCTGCCACTGGCCGTCAACGCCTTGGAACTTCGCCGCTATTCTAAATAAGGTGGCGCTGTGAATTGCCCCGCTTTCCTTTAGAG
>DXZC01000071.1:0-7037 GCA_019415505.1 Peptococcaceae bacterium
TGGCCCTGGATAAAACCGGCACCATAACCCAGGGTCAGCCCCAGGTTACGGCGGTGGAAAGCGTCTTGCCCACCGTCGAGGCCCAGGAATTGTTCCGCTTAGCCGCCGGGGCTGAGCAGTATTCCGAGCACCCCTTAGGTCAAGCCCTGGTAGAGGATTACACTGCCCGCCACGGTTCCCTGGACTCGGCAACGGACTTTGCCATGACCCCGGGCCGGGGGGTAAGCGCCGTAGTGCAGGGCCGCAAAATCCTGGCGGGCAATAGCAACTTCCTGCGGGAAGCTGATATTGACTGCACAGACCTGCTTCAAGCTGCCCAAGGCCAGGAGGCCAAGGGCTGTACCATTATATATTTGGCCCTGGACGGTGTGGCGGCGGGGGTCATCGCCTTAGGGGATACCCCGCGGGAAACCGCCGTTGACACCATTGGCCGCCTGAAAAAGCTGGGCTTAAAAATAGCCCTGCTCACCGGGGATAACCCCGGCGCGGCAACGGATATGGGCCAGCGGGTGGGCATAGAGGATATCCATAGCAACTGCCTGCCCCAGGAAAAGCTGGCGATTATCGACTCTTACCAGCAGGCTGGGGAAAAGCTCTGTATGATTGGGGACGGCGTTAACGACGCTCCCGCCTTGAAAAAAGCTGAGGTAGGCATAGCCATGGGCGGCATTGGCAGCGATATTGCGGTGGAGGCGGCGGATATTGCCCTGGTAGGAGATGATATTAGCCATCTCCCCCACCTGATGGCCATATCCCGCAAGATGATGTCCACCATTAAGCTCAACATGACTTTTGCCATGAGCCTGAATTTTGTCGCTATTATCCTGGCGATTACCGGGGTAATGGGCCCGGTGGTGGGGGCCTTAGTGCACAATGCCGGTTCCGTGCTGGTGATTCTCAACTCCGCCGCCCTGCTCCGCTTTGGCCGGGGCCGGAGTCGCCGCTCCGGGGCCAGCCAAAACGCCGCTGAGGGAGAAACCCCGGTCCGAGCCTCTTAAAGCTTGACTCCCTGTTAAGTCAAATTTGCCAACCTGGGCCAAAGGGGAATTTAGAGATGAAATTATCCCCTCCGCTTTAAGTAGAAAGTTAACCCCATTTCCACCCCTCGGCCAACAGGGGATTAAGCCCGGCCCGGTTGGTTCTAGAGAATAGCGGTACGCGGGGCGAGGTTTATTATAGTGTTGGCCGCGGCTTAACATCGCTACAGTTTCACACTTCTAGACCTCACGACTATGCAGTTTAATACACCGACGGTTTAACGCCCCCACAGTTTAATACGCTTATAAATTAACGCTTCCAGAGTTTAATGCCACACTACAGCTCTAAGCCCCTACACCCCACACCTTCACACCTCTACAGTTTCAAACTTCTGAACCGCACTACTCTACAGCTTAAACCCCACGGTTTAACACACTTACAGCTTAACGTCTCTACACCTTCACGCATCTACAGCTTCACCCCTTGCACCGGTTATCCCTAACGCCGGAAAATGCTGCTTTATCACAGCCCAGTATGGCAGTTCAATTCATAGCCAGCGATTATTCGCCCAGCAACTTGTAAGCGACAAAAAAACTACCGTTCTAGCTAAGGCCCTAAGTTAAGGCCCTAGCTAAAGCGGTAGTTTTTTAGTTTATAACAGAGCTAGACCCAGATAACCTGGGCCTAGCTTTTCTCCGCCTGCCCGGCTATCTCGCTGTTTAACCGTACTAATGGGTTAATTAAGCGCCCAGGGCAAAAAGACTTTAGCGCATCAGAAGCCCTAATGCCCAATACGACTAAACATCCAGCCAATGCTTGTCCCCATGAAGCGGAATCAACGGACTTTTACTACTCTTTACTGGCTATTTACCTAATACAGCTGGTTATTAATGGCTATTATTTACTGCCGGTTATTACTAATTTATTACTGGTTATTAATGGCTACAACTATCTTTTACTGTCTTTTACGAACTTTTACAAATCCCTATAATCCTTTGTTTCACGACCATTTAACGCTCTTTACCACTATGCACTACTTTTTTACTAACCTTTTTACTTAGAGCAAAAGCGGAGCCGCTAAAAACGGAAGGATATGATATACCAGTAACCCAGATTTGTTCCAGGAGTAAGCCCACAAATAAAGGCAAACCATGGGGCTATTTTACTTTACCCCATCTTCCTGGAGGAAAACGTATTTTGTGGCGGTGGAAAGCTCCGGATTATAGGCGTAGCCCAGGTCCTGAAAGTCCTGACAGCCGGCGGGACTTTGCACCTGGTTTTCCGCTAAAAACCGCGCCATGCGCCCGCGGGCCATTTTGACGTATACACCCTTTTCCCGCACCTTGTCCCCTTCCCTGACCCCAAAAATACAGGTTATAAAGGTATCTTGGGGGGTGAGATAGGGGCGCACAGCCTTGGCGTATTCCTCTGACGCTAAATTGAGGATAACCCGGTCTGACTCAACCAGAGCGTCATAGATCTTGCTGCCCCAAAAATCGTATAAATTGCGGCAAAAAGCCGTTTTTAAGGGGGCCTGCATTTCCAGGCGGTAGGGCGTAATGCCGTCCAGGGGGCGGAGAAGTCCGTAAAAACCGGAAATTATAGCCAAGCGCTCAGCCACATACTGCCATTCTTCATGGCTGAACACCTGGGGGGCCATATATTTGTATTGTATACCGTCGTAACTCAGCAGGGCGGCGCTTAGACCCCGGCGCAAATCCATACCCTGGTAGCGGCGGTAATTCAATTCGGTTATAGCGTCGTTACACTGGCACAGACCCTTTAATTCCCGGTGGGAAAGACCCTGCAAATAATCACGGAGCCGCGCCGCTTCCGGCAAAAAACGGGGCAAGCTGTTGGGGGCGGGAAAATCCTGGTCCTCAAACATTTTTTTAGCGGGAGAAATAATAATTTGCACAATTTTCACCCTTTACACCAGGCTGTTTATCATTACGCTGAGGAGGATAGAACCGACATAGCCCGCGTTGAGCAGGGGGGTTAAAGGCAGCACCGCCTTCATTCCCGCCATGCGGGTAGCGGCTGTAAAATCCATGGTCAAAACAGCGTGGAATTTGCGGCGGCAGAGGAAGAGCATGGGCAGCATAAACCAGCAGCCGGCGGTGAACTGAAAAACCGTGATACCCACAATTAAGGCGGCGGCCAGCAGATACCCGGCCTTTAGCAACAGGGTGGCCCTATGGCGGCCAATAATTATAGGCAAGGTGTGGCGGTTTGCCGTGATATCCTTTTCAATATCACAGGTATTGTTCAGCAGCAGCACGCAGCCGATGGTAATAATCAGGGGCAAGGCGTAGAAAAGCACCAGCCAGTTTAAATCCTGGGTCATGGCGTAATAGGCCGCCAGGGTGATAAGTCCCCCCATGGTAAAGCCCGCCGCCAGCTCCCCCAGAGGGGTGTGGGTAATGGGCAAGGGGCCGCCGGCATACAGCACTACCACCAAGCCGCCAATTACCCCGATTACCAAAATAACATACCCTACCTGGGCGATGAGGTAAAGGGAGAGGAGAAAGGCTAAAGCCAGGTAAAGGAGGGCTAAAAAGAATACTGTGCGGGGGTCTAAATCATGGTAAACCATGGGAGCGTCGTGAGGGTCCAAACAGTTTTCCTTGCTGTCAGTGCCCTTTAAATAATCAAAAAGATGGTTAAAGGCGTTGACCGCGCAATGCATCAGAACACTGCAAAGCAATAGGAGAAGAAAAAACACCAAATTAAAGGCCTGGTTCAGGGCTAAAGCCAAGGCAACGCCTAAAAGCACCGGCATTATTGAAGCGCCCCAGGTATTGGGGGTAGCCATTTCCAGCCAAGCCTGAAAAGTCATTGGTTTATAGTCTTTGTTTTTGTTTATTTCCATTGGGTAACCCGCCTTTCCACATAATCAATCAAGCAGAAGAAGCCAAAGCCGAGGATTGCTAAAATCAAAACCCCGCTGTAAAGGTCAACATAGTCCATTTTTTGCCAGCTATTCATAATATAATAGCCTAACCCAGCGGTTGTACCGTAATTCTCCGCAAAAAACAGCACCGAAAGGGCTATGCCGGTAGTTATTTTCAGGGAGTTTAAAATAGTGGGCAAAACACCGGGGAATATCACCTGTATACAGATTTCCCGGCCCCCCACGCCATAGGAGCGCAGCACCTCAAAGATATTCCGGTCCATGGCCTTAACCCCGGCGGTAACGTCCATCACCACGGGGAAAAATATTATTAAAAAAATCATCAGCACCTTGGAGATTTCCCCCAAGCCAAAGAGGAGCATAAGTATGGGCAAGAGCGCCAATTTAGGCACTGGATAGGAGAAATATATAAAGGGGGAAAGGTACTTATCCCATTTAGCGCTATAACCGATTAATATACCGCAGGGAACCCCGAAGATCAGGGCCAGAGCTGTGGCGCAGAGCACCCGGCCGGTGCTGGCCAAAATATTCAGCCCCAGAGCGGCGCCGCTATCGGAAATTATATTGGCTAAAACCGTCCAAGGCGGGGGCAAGGTAGGATGTTGGTATAACAAAGCCAACCCAGCCCAAAGGCCTAGGGTAACGCCGAAAATTAAACAAATTTTTCCTAGATTCCTCATAACGCCTCCTTAATCCGGCGTTCCAGGGCCAAATAGGCGGGAAAGTCCGCCTCCCTGGCTTGACCCCAGAAGGGATTGTCCAGGGTCTTGGCAATATTGCCAGCCTTTAACACCACGATTGTGGGGGCCAAAGTAAGGGCCTCCGCCACATCGTGAGTAATAATCAAGGTAGTTACCCGGCGCTTACCGCAGGCCCTTAAAAAGGTCTGGTGGGCCTCATCCTTGGTAATAGCGTCCAAAGCGGAAAAGGCCTCGTCCAACAGGAGAATATGGGGCTGGGCCAGAAAAGCCCGGGCCATAGCTACCCGCTGCTGTTCGCCGCCGCTGAGGTGGTTGGGCCAAGCCTTTAACAGGTGGTCGATACCCAGCTCCTGGGTAATGGCTTGCAAATCCGCCTCATTGTAGACCTGGCGCAGCTTGAGGGGAAGGGCGATATTTTCCGCCACGGTTTTCCAAGGAATTAAGCCCAAATTTTGGGGCACCAGGGCTATGCGGTGGCGGCGGGGGTCCGGCTTTTCGCCGTTGAGGGTTATTTCCCCCTCATAAGGTAAAATCCCGGCTATAGCCTTGGCCAGGGTGGTCTTGCCGCTGCCGCTTTTCCCCACAATGGCGCAAATACCAGGGGCGGGAAATTCAGCGTTTATGTTATTTAAAGCTATTTTATTTTTATACTGAACCAATACCTGGCTCAATTTTAAGATATTTTTCATGTTGTTTATTATACCATAAGGAGCTATAATATTGAAATAGTAACTTACTTTACTATTTTTAACCAGTTTGGCATTACTTTCAACCTTGTATAAGATAGTTCAATAGCCTATAATAATTTAAACACTGAAAATATTGTTACTCTTAAGTTTGCTTCTCAAAGGAGGGCGTTATGAAAAAGAGCTTACTGCCCATTGTCACATTGCTACTTATTTGCAGCCTACTCTTGGCCGCTTGCGGCACGGAAAAAGGAGCAAAGGACGAGGAAAATAACAGTTTAGGCCAGGAAACCACTATGGAAATGACCATTGCGGCCATGCCTTCAGTGGATAAAATCCCCGTGATTGTCGGGGAATCCAAAGGCTTTTTTGCCCAGTACGGACTGGACGTAAACCTGGAAAATTTTCAAAGCCCCACGGACCGCAACGCCGCTCTCCAAGCCGGGGAAGTGGACGGCGTGATGAGCGATATGGTGGCGGACATACTCTACCTAGACGCTGGAATGGATATGGTGATGACTTCCCTAATTCAAACCGACTTTATGGTTGTGTCCTCTAGCCAGAGCAGCATAACGGAATTTGCCAATATTACGGAGAGCCATAAATGCGGCATGGCCTTAAATACCCTGATGGAGTATATAGCCGATAAAGCTGGCCCCGCCCAAAAAGTGATGGTGCCCGATGTTATGACCAGAGTGGAGCAGGTGGTCAGCGGTGATTTAGATTTAACCGTGGTGCCTGAGCCTTACGGCTCCATGGCAGTGGAAAGAGGCGCTGTAAAGGTGGGAACCTCGGAGGATATGGGGATTTACGCCGCCCTTATGCTCTTCCCCCGCGCCTACCTGGAGGACAATAAAGACGCTGTTACCGCTTTTTACCAAGGCTATAACGACGCTGTAGCTTATTTAGAGGAAAACGGCATGGAGGACGTACTAGAGGATGTGACGGCAAAAGGGGAATTCCCCACCTCAGCCCAGGAAATTCTCAGCCAACTAAAGTTTAGGCCCATTGAGCCGGCAACAGCGGAACAGTTTAAGGATGTGCAAGAGTGGATGAGCCAGCACCCGGAATTTAACGGTCCTTATGATTACGACTTCGCGCAAATTTCCGATTTTTCCTTTTTACCCCAGGAGTAAGGGATAAGACCGGCAATCAAGGTATGCAAATAAGGGAAATTATTGAAATGAGCTAAAATTACGGAAACTATTTTAATTACCGTAATTACTGAAATAAGCGGAAACTACTGCTATTATCGTAATAAGCAAAATGAACGGGAATTAACGCTATAGCCGTAATAACCAAAATGGGCGGAGACTACCGCTATTGCCGTAATAACCGAAATAGGCGGAGACTACCGCTATTGCCGTAATAATTACCATAATGAATGGCAACTAACGCTATTAACGTAATTACTGAAATAACTCAAAACGCAAAGAGCCGAAATAACCAGTGAAAACCGGCCCCAAAAGTTAGCGTCCTAGCCCCAGGCTAGGGCGCTTTTAGTTAACCGCTCGGCCCTAATGCCAGCGCCGCTAGGTTTTGGGCCAGCGCCCACCCCGGCGACAGCTACCCTATCTGCCAATTTAGCAGAGGCGGCACCTTGCCTGCCACACAGTCCCACCTGCCACCAAGTACACCTACCGCCCAGTAGGCCGCCGCACGGTACGCAGACACCAAGTACGCCTGGCACCCAGTAGGCCGCCACCCTGTACACCTGCCACCCAGTAGGCCGCTGTACAATACGCAGCCGCACGGTAC
>DXZC01000071.1:7137-10882 GCA_019415505.1 Peptococcaceae bacterium
CGCAGCCGCACGGTACGCAAACACACGGTACACAAACACACGGCACGCAAACACACGGTACACCCCCGCACAATACGCTGACACCCAAGGGTAAGGCCCTAATATTGGGGGGGGTTTTAGTTTTTTTCAGTAAGAATTAAGGTATTTTATAGCGATAGGCAAAAATATATGCTAAAATTTTCCCCAAGAAAGGAGGCGCTAGATGAAGAAAGAGCAAAAAGTCACCTTGACCTTATTTATGATATACTTGATTATATTAACATGGCTTATCCTCTTTAAAATGCAGTTTTCCTTATCAGCCTTGGATTATCCGCGGCAAATAAATCTCATACCATTTAATGGTTCAGTTATTACAAACGGAAAAATTGATTTTGATGAAATCATCAACAATGCTTTGGTGTTCATACCGGTGGGTGTATATTTAGGTATGCTCATGACTGACCAAGCTTTGTTTAAAAAAATCGGCGTTGTTTTGGCAATAAGTCTCGCTTATGAGACCCTGCAATTTATTTTTGCCATCGGAGCAAGTGATATTACAGACCTAATCAGCAACACATTAGGGGGTATAGTGGGCATTGCCATAGTGTATTTGCTTTCCCTGGCTCTAAAAGATAAAACAGCGAAAATATTAAACAGAATAGCAATCGTCTGCACTGTGCTGTTAGTTGTCTTTTTAGCAACACTTATGTCTGCAAATAACCTGTTCTAAAAGGAGCAACCTAGTAAGGGAACAGCCTAGTAACGATTTTATATAAGCGGTTAATCTGTAGGATTAGCCGCTTTTTAATACCGGAGCCGCCAAAGCTATCAGAACTATTTAATGTAGCTTAAGCCGGGCTACGGCGGCTATTTTAGCGTTATTAGTAAACAAGGGACCAATAATTAGCGGCGAATAAGCTTAGCCCTGGGGCGGCTTGAGGCCCGGTAAAACCATACAACAAAAAACAGGCGCTTAAACGCCTGTTTTTGTTTGTCTTGCTGTTGTCTGATTTTACGCTGTGGCGGCTTGGAATTGGCTGTTGTAGAGGGAGGCGTAAAAGCCGCCTTGAGCCAATAGAGCCTCGTGGGTGCCCTGTTCGATAATATCCCCGTCCTTCATTACCAAAATCTGGTCCGCGTTGGTGATGGTGGAGAGGCGGTGAGCAATGATAAAGCAGGTGCGGCCCTCCATTAGGGTGTCCATGGCCTTTTGAATCTGCTCCTCAGTACGGGGGTCAACAGAGCTGGTGGCTTCGTCTAATATGAGTATGCGGGGGTCCGCCAAAATTGTGCGGGCAATAGTGAGAAGCTGCTTTTGGCCCTGGGAAATATTGGAGGCGTCCTCATTGAGCACCATATGGTAGCCGCCGGGCAGGGTTTTAATAAAGTGGTGGGCCCTAGCGGCCTTGGCGGCGGCAATAACCTCCTCGTCCGTGGCGTCTAAACGGCCGTAGCGAATGTTTTCCATAATGGTGTCCGAGGATAGCCAGGTATCCTGGAGCACCATGCCGAAAATGTGGCGCAAATCGCTGCGTTGGAAATCGCAGATATTGTGTCCGTCCAAGCGGATAGCGCCGCTGTTCACATCGTAAAAGCGCATTAAAAGCTTGACAATGGTGGTTTTACCCGCCCCGGTGGGTCCCACAATGGCGATTTTTTCGCCCTTGGCCACCTGGGAATTAAAATCATGAATTATAACTTTATCGCTGTCGTAGCCAAAGCGCACATGGTCAAAGGTGACGTTACCCTCCACATTCTCACTATGAGCCTTATATTTAGCCTTGACCGCGGCGGCTAAATCGGCGTTAGCCAAGTTTTCCTTGGTTTGCAGCTCAGTATCAATGGCGTCCTCCTCCTCGTCCTCTTCGAGGAAGATAAAGATACGTTCAGCGGCGGCGGTCATGGATTGAATCATATTGGAAACCTGGGCGATTTGGGAAATAGGCTGGGTAAAGCTGCGCATGTACTGAATAAAGGATTGAATATTACCTACTGTTATCCGGCCTTGGGTGGCAAAATAACCCCCTAGAATTACCACCGCCACATAGCCTAAATTGCCGATAAACTGCATTACAGGCATCATTAAGCCAGAGAGGAACTGGGATTTCCAGGCGGAGCGGCAGAGGACGTTATTGGCCTTTTCAAACCGTTCCACAGTTTCCCCCTCCTGATTAAAGCTTTGCACCACATTAATGCCGCCAAAGGTTTCCTCCACCTCGCCGTTAACATGGCCCAGGTAATCCTGCTGGTCCTTAAAGTATTTCTGGGAAGCTTTGACCACCAGGGAAACCACAAAGGCGGATAAGGGCAAAATAGCCAGGGCCACCAGGGTGATGAGCCAATCAATGGAGAACATCATCACCAGGACCCCAATAACCGTGGTAACTGAGGTTATAAGCTGGGTGGCGCTTTGGTTCAAGCCGTTGGAGAGGGTATCAACATCGTTGGTAACTAGGGATAAGACCTCGCCATGCTGTTTTTGGTCAAAGTATTTCATGGGCAGTCGGTTGATTTTTCCGGCGATATCCTTGCGCAGCCGGTAGGTGGCGCGCTGGGTAACTTCGGTCATAATCAGGCCCTGAATGTAGGTAAATACGGCGCTGGCAATGTAAAGGCCCAGCAAAGTTAGGAGAATCCGGGCAATAGCGTCAAAGTCAATGCCGCTACCGCCGGCAAAGCGGTTCATCATGCCGCTGAATAGCTCTGTTGTGGCGTTGCCGAGAATTTTCGGCCCCACAATGGCGAAGATAGTGCCGGCCATGGCAAAGATAACCACCAGCAGCACGGCAATTTTGTAGCGGCCCATATATTTAAAGAGCTTGCCTAGGGTACCCTTGAAGTTTTGGGGTTTTTCCACAGCCCCAATGGGGCCGTGCCCCATGGGACCCTGGCGGCGGGGTTTTCTCGTTTCACTCATAAGCCCAATTCCTCCTTGGATAATTGTGATAAAGCTATCTGACGGTAAACCTCCGAGGTGTGCAGCAGCTCCTGGTGAGTGCCGATACCGGCGACCTCGCCGTCGTCCAGCACAACAATGCGGTCAGCATTTAAAATGGTGCTGATGCGCTGGGAAATAATTAGCACCGTGCTCTTTTTGGTGGATTGGGCCAAGGCCCGGCGCAAAGCCGCGTCGGTTTTGTAATCCAAAGCGGAGAAGGAATCGTCAAATAAGTAAATTTCCGGCTGTTTAGCAATGGCCCGGGCAATGGAGAGGCGCTGGCGCTGACCGCCGCTGACATTGGTACCGCCCTGGGCGATTTCACTGTCATAACCTTCCTCCATAGCGGCAATAAAGTCCGTGGACTGGGCCACAGCCGCGGCTGAGGCGATTACCTCTTTATCCGTCACGCCGCTATAGCCAATATTAGAGGCCACAGTGCCGGAAAAGAGGGTGGCCTTTTGAGGCACATAGCCGATTTTATCCCGCAGCTCCCGGCAGGTAACGGAGCGTATATCCACATTATCTATGAGAATTTGCCCCTCGGTTACATCGAAGAACCGGGGTATCAGATTGGCCACCGTGGATTTACCGCTGCCGGTACTGCCGATAAAGGCTGTGGTTTGGCCGGCCTCGGCAGTGAAGCTAATATCCCGCAGCACATACTCCTCAGCGTCAGGGTAACGGAAGCACACATTTTTAAATTCCACAACGCCTTGGAGCTGGGAGGGAAAGGATTGGGGTGTAGCAGGATCGGTAATGCTGTTTTCCGTGCCCAGCACATCGGCGATACGGTTGGCCGATACCAGGGCCCGGGGCAGCATAATG
>DXZC01000072.1 GCA_019415505.1 Peptococcaceae bacterium
TTGGCGCTTTGCTACTTATGAATCTTTAAAGGAAAATATTTAGTATGGAAAAAAAAGCAACATCTGAATTAAAAAAACATAATATTTCTTTGCTCACAGCCTTTATGTTAATTTTCTGTATGGTCTGCGCCGGGGGGTACGGCATTGAGGATATGATTCCCAGTTCCGGGCCGGGCCTTACTCTGCTTTTATTAATAGTTTTGCCCTTTTTTTGGAGCATACCTCAAGGCTTAATCGCGGCGGAGCTGGGTTCAGCCATACCGGAGGAGGGCGGCTTTTACATTTGGGTACAGCGTACCATGGGGGAATTTTGGGGTTTTGTCTCCGGTTGGTGCCATACTCTTTCCCTTTATGTGGACTGTACGCTTTATGTTGTTCTTTCCGCGGCTTACATTAATACCCTGTTGGATCTTAATTCCTGGCAGTTATTTCTCTTTAAGGCTTTCTTTATTGTCGCCTTTGCCTATATTAATATCCGGGGTCTTACAGATGTGGGCCGGGTGGCGTCCTACCTCTCTATCGTGGTTATAGCGGCTTTTGTGGCCCTAATATTTTTGGGCTTTGCCAACTGGCAATATAACCCCTTTGAGCCCATGATACCGCCGGGGCAGACCCTTGCCCAAAGCCTCGGTTTAGGTATAGCCATCTGTATGTGGACTTATTCCGGCTATGAGTGCCTCTCGCCTATGGCGGGGGAAATGAAAAACCCGCAAATAATTCCTAAAGCGATTTTAATCTCCATGCCCATCATTATGCTGTTGTTCATATTACCTACCATGGCTGGCTTGGCGGCGGTAGGCAACTGGCAAATGTGGGGCACTGAGGGAGCCAATGTTATCACCTTTGCCAACATAGCCCCGCTTTTAGGCTTTCCCGGCTTTGGTCTGCTTTTTGCCGCAGCGGCTTTTACCTCTAATATGTGCTTATATAATACCTTTATGGCTTCTGGTTCCCGGGGATTTTTTATCATGTCCGATGATAACTTAGCCCCCAAAGTTTTTAAGAAGCTGCACCCCAAATACAAGACCCCTTATATTTCCATTTTATCAATGGCGGCGGTTAACCTCTTTCTCTGCCAGTATGGCTTTGACGTCCTAGTGGTTATAGACGTGTTTTTAATTATGTTTTCTTGTATTCTGGTGTATATTGCCATTATTATGCTCCGCAAAAAGGAACCGGATTTAGAATACTCCTTTAAGATTCCTTTAGGTATAAAGGGATTGATTGTCATGATTATACCGCCAATAATTATTTCCGTGCTGGCTTTCTTTACCAATGGTCTGGATTATTATATCGGAGGTACTCTAGGCATACTCTCCGCCCCCTTGGCCTACTTGGTATTTAAACGTAAATATGGCGGATTAGACGGTAACCCTCGTCCCAGCCGCCGGGATATGCGGTCCGCTTTGCTCTTTATCGCGGTTTGCTCCCTATTTTTGGTGGGAGGTATTATTTACTGGCTCTTAACAAAATAAAAATACAGCGGATTCCTTCGGGAATCCGCTGTCTGCTGTATTGGGGAAAAAGCCCGCTGAGATGTAAGAAAATATGTTTTAGGCTTAGCTTTATAGCTTTATAGTTTTATAGTTTTATGGTTTCTATGTATTAAGTATATGGGCCCTGGCATGAGGGTCTATCGCGGGTAGGCAAGTTATCTTTACCTTTTTTCCCTGCGGGATATTTCCGGTCGTCATATGAAAAACTCCCTGGCAACATTGGAGGAAGGTAAACTTCTACCCCGTCGCAATCAGGGAGTTATTAGATTTATGCTCTTGCTATCTACCTGCCGGGCGTCCGGCAGGTTTTCTAGTTGTTAACGTCTATGGTTAGTTTTAGAGTGTGAAGCGTTGGTTAGTTTAAAAGCTTGGTCCAGGTCTCTTGGCCGTCCTGATCCTTGGCATAGTCATGGGAGTTGGCGGCTTCCATGATACCGTAATAGTATTCGTCTGTAGTTTGGCCCTTTACGATGTCAGAGAAGGTGATAAGGCCGGCAGGTTTACCGTCTATAAAGCTAGCGTCCGGTTTATCACGCTGTAAAGCCCGGTTCAAAAGTAAAACCGCGTCGCAGCGCTTAATATTATCGCTAGGTCCAAATCTTTCAGGGCTGTAGCCCTTAACGAATTGGAAATTATAAGCCGCGTTGATAGCCTCATAAGCCCAATGGGTTTTGGGCACGTCCTTAAAGGTGATGGTGTCAGCCACATCCGCCCATTTAAAGAAATTCACAGTCATGGTGGTAAATTCCGCCCTGGTTATACTCTTGTTCGGCTTGTAAGTGCCATCTTCATAGCCCTTTATTATGCCGGCTGTGGCCAAATAACCTATATACTTCGCGCTCCAGCTACCGGCTGGCACATCTTTAAAGTCGGAGCTGTATTCCCCGTCCTCAGAAAAGCCGGTGGATAAACGGGCGAACATGGCGGCGCACTCAGCTCTAGTTAAGCTATTGGCTGCCTTAAACTCCTTATCAGGATAACCGACTATATAACCAAAATGATCCTCAGTATTGAGTTTGGGATATTGCACTTGGCTAATGCGGGACGCGGCGTTATCTTTACCTATGGCCTCATATGTGCCGATAATTTCAGTTTGTGAACCAGTACCCTCTGTAATATTACCGCTGATAATTTCACCCTGAGAGGGCTGGGTGATTACGTTTTTCTCCGCCAAGGTAATCTTAGCTTCCCCGGCGCTTAAAGATGGAGGGGCGGGTGGTTCCTCCATGTTAGGCATCAAGGACATTATGCCTATGCCAGCGGGGATAGTTCGGGTTATTTCATCAACTTCAAGGGTATTCTCTTTGCTCCCCAAAGCAGTTACTGAACCGCCCTCGGTTAACTTAAATTCAATTTTACCCTGGGCTAATATACCGTGAAAGGTAAAGAAATCTATTTGGGACGAATCAGCCTGTACCTCAACAGGGCCGTTAAAAATAATGTCGCCAGCGGCAATAATCGCCGATGCGCCTAAACCTAGCGCCTCTATATCAATATCAGAACTGCTGGTTGTGGCAACGTCACTAACTATCAGGCTGGTATCTACCTTAGATTCGCCGCTGATTGTAATATTGCCGTTATCCGTGTTCTGCTCGTCCGCCAAGGCTGTTAGGACTGCAAAATTTCTTGTCCCGTAGGAAATACCTTTTACTTGAGAAGCGTCAATGGTAATATTGCCGTTGTTAGCAATAATAAACCCACCAGTATAAGTTACATTACTATTAGTTATATTTATATCGCCATCAGAAGTGCATATACTAGTGAACCCACGTTCAGTCAAATCCGCTTCCAGGGTGGCGTTGCTTATGCTTATATCAGTAGGTGTAGATTCTGCAGACAATACATCTCCGTAAATGCCCTGTCTTACTCCCTCTATTTTCAGGCTGCCGCCGCCCTTGATAGCTAAAGCACCAAAGGTTGATATGGCATCGCAGGGAGCTTGTGCACTGCCAGTTAGTATGTTGGCGGTTGACGTCTGTAATGTCAAAGTTCCTCCATTGGTGAACCTGATAATTGATTCATAGCTATCTATGACGCCGGCCCCGACCAGATTAACCCCGGCTAAGGTCAGATTACAGCTTTCCGTAACCTTGACGTAAATAGTTACCGGAGTATTGGGGTCAGCGTTTGCCAAGGTTGCGTCTTTAGTAATGGTTAAGGTTTTACTGTCCGAGTCATAGCTCCAACCTTCACCGCTACCAGCGCTGATATCCATACTATTGACCTGCAAGCCAACATCGTCCGCTGATAAAGCCGACATGGAGAAGGCGAATAGCAGTATTAGTACGAAGGTTGGCAAGAGTATTAATTTTTTATTCATTTGTTTTTACACCTCCGTTTTTCTTCTTTTATTTACTGGTCTTTCCCTAATTTGCTCCTCCCACAACAGCTCTTTACCCTGACTGTCTTATTTATAGCTTATTTATATATATTGTTTTTATAGGCATAGTTTATCAAGCTTTTCTATTTTTAGCAATATTTTACAGCACAAAAGTTGGGGGATAAGTTCATTTTTCCCGAAGCGCTTGCTCTTTTGCTTTGGGTGATTGCCCTACTCCTGAGTGGGGTGATTTAACAATTTAGCCTGGTAAAAACCTTTAAGGCGTTATCATGGCTGACCTTGTGCCACTGCTCCTCTGGGACAATGCTTTGACAAAACTCGATATATTCGGCCATTGGCGTTAAGGGCCAATCGCTGCCGTACAAAACCTTATCATAGCTATGGATAAGCTTGAGCGCCAGGCGGTGGAAGGCCAGAATTTGACTGTCATTTTTTACCCTTGCCAGGTTTTCTCCCACATAGAGCCCGGAAATATCAACATAAACATTGGGATTCCTATAGGCCACTTCCGCGCCGTCAATCAGCCAGGGGTTGCCCATATGGGCCAAAATCAACTTTACCTCAGGGTACATTTTGGCGACCTCATCACCAATTAGAGGGTGAGCGTATTTTAAGAGGGCCTTTGGGCTGAAGGTATCGCCGCTATGAAAGGTGACGGGTAAACCGTATTGGGCCGCTAATTCAAATACCGGAGCATATACAGGGTCTGTAAGATAATAGTGGTAATAACCGCCGTATATTTTAAAGCCCACCAAGTGCTGGTCGTTTTTTATTCGTTCTTCCAGCTCTCTGGCGGCTGCCTCGTTAAAGGTGTGGGGGTTTATGCCCAGAGAATAGTCGGCTTGGGGGTAATTGGCAAAATCTATACCCATTAGGGCCGGGGCTTCTTTGTCCGGCATATTGCCCTCCGGCGTTTCCGCTACTCCTAGGGCAATGCCGTAGACGTTGTTTTCTCGACATTCCCTGGCGTAACCATGGGGGCTGGCGTCTATACCGTTGGCCTGGGCGTGGGCGTGAAATGTTTTGATGTTGGATAGGTGTAAGTGACAGTCAATAATCTACAAGTTTATCACCTCTATATTCAAGATATTATCATAATACCATAGAAAAATAAAAAACTAAAGGTTTTTAATTCTTAGCCCTCATGGGTTTTACTAAGCGATTTTAGTGAATAATCAGAACTTATAGGGGCTTATGGCTTGACATAACAAAACCCCTGTTGTAGTTGTTATACTAAACAGGGGAGGGATTTTTTTTATTATAATTTTTTAAAGGGCCGTTTTTATTAAACGCAGTGGTTTTTAAGTTTTTAGTTAAAAGGTGTTTCGCCCTATGCTTTGGCGGCTGTTAAGGGAGGTGGCGTACGGTTGAGGTAAGCTGATGTATTGCCGTTATTGCCTATCCAGTCCCTTACTTCGTCCGGGGCTATGATTACAGGCATACGGTGGTGATAGGGCTGCATAGCTTCGTTGGCCTTAGTTGTTAAGATAACGTAATAGCGATTATTGGGGTCAAATAAGCCGGCTAAGTAGACCATAGAACAGCCTGCCAAGGTAAAGAGATACTTTGTCTTTTTCTTTTGCCCGGCAACCTGTTGCCATTCAAAAAAACCGGTGGTGGGAATTATGCAGCGTCGTGATTCCAGGGCTTTCTGAAAGGTTGGTTTTTCCGCCGCTGTTTCAGCCCTGGCGTTAATAATTCTGCCCGTGCCGCTATACTGGGGAAAACCCCAGGCCATGACTTGGGGGGTTATGTTGTCCCTGGTCCCTGCTAAGACCGGGGCTTTATTAGTAGGAAAAATCTCGCCAATAGATACTGCTCCGGGTCCATATTTGGCCTCTATCTCACCAATAATTTTATACATTTCGGCGTGGTTTTCATCGGCAAAAATGGTATAACGTCCACACATTTTTTATCTCCTAAACAAATTGATACTCTCATTATAGAATAGTATTTCCCAATGTGCCAGTACTATTTTAAGCTATTGGCTATTTACCAGTATTTACCAGTGACACAGCCGCCCTGGTTTGCTAAAATCATTATAAGAACATTTGTTTCAGAAAGGGTGAAACCAATGAGCAGGGTTATTCTACATAGTGATATGAACAATTTTTACGCTTCCGTGGAATGTCTGTATAATCCTGATTTACGGGGCAAGCCTGTAGCGGTAGCGGGAGATATTGAGGCCCGCCACGGCATTGTGCTGGCTAAAAATTATCTGGCTAAAGCCTGGGGCGTTAAAACGGGTAATCCTCTATGGCTAGCAAAAGATAAATGCCCGGATATTATATTCGTGCCGCCCCATTATGACCTGTATTTGCGGTATTCTAAAATTGCCCGGGAAATATACGGGGAGTATACCGATGAAGTGGAATCCTTTGGTTTGGACGAGTGTTGGCTTGACGTATCGGGGTCTACAGGGCTTTTTGGCAGTGGGGAAACTATAGCTAATGAGTTGAGGGAGCGCGTTAAGTATGAATTAGGCGTTACCGTTTCAGTGGGCGTTAGCTACAATAAGATATTTGCTAAGCTAGGTAGCGATATGCGCAAACCGGATGCTACCACTGTAATTAAACCGCAAAACTTTAGGGAGCAGGTCTGGCCCTTGCCTGTAGCTGACCTGCTCTATGTGGGCAGAGCCACCAACCGCAGGTTCAAAAATTGCGGCATAAATACCATAGGCGACTTGGCCAACACGGAAAAAAGCCTGCTTAAAACAATTTTGGGCCAGCATGGGTTGATGTTGTGGCATTTCGCCAATGGCTTGGATAGTTCTCCGGTGCGGAAGTCAGGAGAGACGCCGCCAATTAAATCTATTGGCAACAGTATCACAACGCCGAGGGATCTGCTTAACGATAATGACGTGCGAATTACCCTCTATATCCTATGTGAAAGTGTTTCCGCCAGATTGAGAGAAGCTGGCTATATTTGTGATACTGTGCAGCTTAGTATACGCGATACGGAGTTATACTCTTATGTCAGGCAGGGGAAGTTAGATGCGCCTACCAGGTCGGTAGAGGCCCTATTTGCTAAAGCCTTCGCGCTCTATAAGCTGAATCATATTTCAGGACGGCCTATACGTTCCCTGGGAGTGCGGGCCTGTAATTTGGCAGATAGCGGGTATGAGCAGCTATCTATTTTTGCGGCAGCGCCATTCTCAAGCCGTTGCGAGCAGTTAAACGCCGTTGTGGATGATATCCGCCGCAGATTTGGGCATAATTCTATCCAAAGGGCCATTACCCTGACAGACCCTAAATTGCGCGCTTTAAATCCCAAGGATGACCACGTTATTTACCCGGAAAGTTTTTTACATAATTAAATTAAGAGGTGGGATTATGGTGAAAAAATTTGTTGAGGTGACTGCTAATTTTACCGAGGACGGCGACTTGATCCCCCTTGCCATAACTTGGGAGGACGGCGCTATCTACGAAATCGATAGGGTTATCACAAAATGCCGGGCAGCCTCACTAAAGGCCGGTGGCATGGGAGTACGCTATACCGTACAAATCAACGGCAGAGCAAAGTATTTGTATTATGAGGAACCCAGGTGGTTTGTGGAAGCTAAGTAACAGCTCATGGGTAATTGTAAAATGGGGAATTATATAATCTAGGCGCCAGCTCGCACTATTAAGCTGGTTATTAAGTTAATAGCCAGTGTAAGATTATGGCTTAATTATTTTTTGCCGGCTCGGCATCTGGCTGCCGGTAGATAGCGAAGATTTTTAGATTATAAGGGGGCGTTAAAATACAATGCCCACTGGATAATAATATGGCTAAAAAATCTAGCATTTAACTTAACTATGTAGTATAATAACGCTAAATTAGGAATGTTAGCTGTAAATGTTAAGCATTATCTCAGGAACCGGAATAATGAGGTTGGGGAATGAATGATTTAATTGAACATGCGACTCAGCTTCACACCACAGAAATGGGTCTGGAGCGTATAAAGCGAAATTTAGATATTGATACTGACGACATTGTACAATGGTGCCGAGTAAAGATATTGGCTGACCGTACAATTATCGAAAGAAAGGGTAAGAATTGGTATGCAACAATAGATGATTGCCAAATAACTGTAAACGCTCATAGCTATACAATAATTACAGCGCGTAAAATAAAAAAGTAAATTGTTTGATTGATGAATTTTAGGCAAAGCGCAAGTGGCATAGCTTCCCTATGATTTATAATTATAAAGATTATGCAGTAATTGAATGCGAAGAGTATCACTTTCGCAACGCTGTTAATTTGTATGTAGCTATATTGTACAGGTGATTTGGTTGATGATGGGCGCTTGAATATAAGAGCAGGGGAGTGCTTTGTGTTTTGTGCTATGCAATATAATAAATTAAATTTAAGGGCAAAATAAGCGGAGCTGAAGGCTATAAAAAAGGCCCTGTATAAAGGTTATCTCTTGCAAAAAATAAATTTGTATGCTATAATGTATTATTGTCTATGCGGGTGTGGCGGAATGGCAGACGCACCAGACTTAGGATCTGGCGGGAAACCGTGGGGGTTCGAGTCCCTTCACCCGCACCATAAATCATGTTTTTAGGTTGCAATGACCTAGCGCCGGACATGTAAAACTAAGAAAATTATAATGAGGAGCAGTGAATAGAAAATGAATTACGAAGTGAAAAAAGAGGGAAAAAACCAAGCCGAACTTACTATCACCGTAGATAAAGATACCGTTCTCAAGGCAATGAATCAGGCCTATTTAAAATTAGCTAAAGATGTTGCCGTACCCGGTTTTAGAAAAGGCAAGGTTCCCCGTTTTGTTTTAGAACAAAAAATTGGCAAAGGACCCATCATTGAGGAAGGCGCTGAAATTATGATGAGCCCCGCTTACGCTGAGGCTATTTCTACCGAGGGCTTGGAGCCTGTGGATCGTCCTGAAGTGGAAATTATCTCCATCAGCGATGACGACGAATTTGTTTTTAAAGCTAAAGTTACGCTGCGTCCTGAACCGGAATTAGGGGAATATAAAGGTTTAAACCTGAAAAAACGTGAAGTTACCATTACTGAAGATGATGTGGAAAAAGAAATTGAAAGGCTGCGGGATCGCCACGGCAAAATGGAATCAGTGGACGACGCTCTTCAAGATGAGGATATGGCCGTTATTTCTTATGTTGGCTATGTGGACGGTGAAAAATTTGAAGGCGGCGCTGCCGAGAAATACTCCTTGGGCATTGGCTCCAACACCTTTATTCCCGGCTTTGAGGATCAATTAAAAGGTCATAAAGCTGGCGAGGATGTGGAAGTTAACGTAACTTTCCCGGAAATGTATCATTCCGAGGATTTAAAGGGTAAGGACGCTAAATTTGAGGTTCATATTGACGAAGTGCGGCGTAAGGAATTGCCGGAATTAAACGATGATTTTGTCAAACTGGTATCTTCCTTTGATAATGTGGCTGATTTTCGGGAGGATACGGAAACTCGCTTAAAGGAATCCGCCCAACGCCAAGTTAACGATGATCTGCGCAACCAGGCTGTAGACGCCCTTTTAGAAGTCACTGAGGTGGAAATTCCCGAAGTGATGGTTAATGATAAGATTGACAGCTTCCTGGAAGATATGGAAGCGCGGTTGAGCCAGCAAGGCTTAAATTTAGAGCGTTATCTGGAATTCTCCGGCCGTACCATGGATGAACTCAGAGACGAAAGTCGTCCCAATGCGGAAAAATCCGTCAAGACTGAGGTAGCCCTCATGGAATTGGCTAAGCGTGAAGGTTTAGAAGCTACGGAAGTGGATATTGACGCTGAGTGCACCAAGGTGGCTCTCATGACCAATACTGAATTGGACGTTATTAAGGATCGTCTGATGAAGACTGGTCAATACAGCGTTTTAATTTTCACTATTTTAGTGAAAAAGGCCATTGACTTCCTGGTAGACAATGCAAATATCACGCCTTATACAGAAGAAGATAAAACAGAAAAAGAGGAAAAACCTGCCGAAGCAGAATAAATCTGACCTTGGGAGGATAATATATCCATAGACCAAAGGAGGATAAACATGTCTTATAATTACAGCATTCCCTATGTCATAGAACAGACTAGTCGCGGGGAGCGTTCCTACGATATTTATTCCCGCTTGTTAAAAGACCGGATTATATTTTTAGGCGACGCTATTGATGATAATGTGGCCAATATTATTGTGGCGCAGCTACTATTTCTCGAAGCTGACGACCCTAAAAAGGATATTAGCTTCTATATTAATAGCCCCGGCGGTTCTATTTCCGCAGGTATGGCAATTTACGATACCATGAACTATATTAAGAGCGACGTCTCCACTATTTGCGTTGGTATGGCCGCCAGCATGGGAGCATTCCTTTTGGCTGCCGGCGCCAAGAACAAGCGCTTAGCTTTGCCCAATAGTGAAATTATGATACATCAGCCCCTTGGCGGAGCCCAGGGTCAGGCTACAGACGTTGCAATCCATGCTAACCACATTATTAAAACCAGAGAGAAACTCAATAGAATTCTGGCGGCAAAAACAGGTAAGAGCATAGAGCAAATCAGCGAAGATACAGAAAGAGATAACTTTATGTCAGCCGTTGAGGCTTTGGATTATGGCCTGATTGATCGGGTTATAGAAAATCGCTGAACGCTGACCCAGAGGAGGTAGTATGGATCATTTCGACGGTGTTGACCAGGAAAGGTGTTCCTTTTGCGGTCAAACACGGGATGAAGTAAAAAAATTAGTTGCTGGTCCTGGCGTCAATATATGCGATGAGTGTGTGGCCCTGTGTTTAGATATTGTCAAAGAGTCCTTAGAGGGCGATTCTGACGATCTCACGATGGGCAATTTGCCTAAACCCCGGGACTTAGCCAAAAATTTAGATGATTATGTCATTGGCCAAAATTCTGCCAAGCGGATATTGGCCGTAGCGGTTTATAAC
>DXZC01000073.1 GCA_019415505.1 Peptococcaceae bacterium
TATACCTTGCCGGATTTTGCTACTGTAGACTATGGCATTTTAGCTCAAGAAGAAGAACTGGCCCTCATGCGTAAGTTGGCTGATTTGCCCGAGGAAATCGCTTCAGCGGCGGAAAGCCTGGAGCCCCACAAGCTTTGCCCCTATCTACAGGATTTGGCTTCCTGCTTTCACAGCTTTTACCGCCAATGCCGGGTGATAGATAGCGAGGACGCCCTGCGTAACGCCAGGTTAGGTCTAGCCAAGGCCACGGCTCAAGCTATTGCCAACGCTTTGGCCATCTTGGGAGTTAACGCTCCGGCGGAAATGTAAAATTCCCGGTGGGTAATTAAATTTTCTAATTGTAAAAATTCAGGACAAAATTATGATCCCTGAATAACTTTGATATGGATGAGAGGTCTGGGAGTAATACCCAGCAAGGAGGATATATGTTATGATGACCAAGTACATTTTTGTTACCGGCGGCGTAGTTTCTTCTTTGGGCAAAGGCATCACTGCCGCGTCCCTGGGCTGTATTTTGAAAAACCGGGGACTCAAGGTGATAAGCCAAAAATTCGATCCCTATATAAACTTGGATCCCGGCACAATGAGTCCTTACCAGCACGGCGAGGTATTTGTGACCGATGACGGCGCAGAAACAGACTTGGATATAGGCCATTATGAAAGATTTATTGATAATAATTTAACGAAAAGTAATAATGTAACCAGCGGTAAAGTTTACGACGCTGTAATTAAAAAGGAGCGCCGCGGCGATTATCTCGGCGGTACAGTTCAGGTTATCCCCCATATTACCAACGAAATTAAAGAGCGCATTATGCGTCCTTCCCGCGAAAGCGACGTTGATGTTATTATTACGGAAATTGGCGGTACGGTGGGGGATATAGAGTCTCAGCCGTTTTTGGAAGCTATCCGCCAGATGAAGCGTGAGGTGGGTAAGGAAAACGTGCTCTATATTCATGCCACCTTGGTACCGCTACTCAGGGCTTCCGGCGAAGCGAAAACCAAGCCCACCCAGCATAGCGTTCACGATTTACAGGGCATAGGAATACATCCCGATATCATTGCCTGTCGGGTAGAGGAACGCATGACCACGGAAATGGAAGAAAAAATATCCCTTTTCTGTGATATTGAAAAAGAAGCTGTCATTCAGGTGGTGGACGCGGATACCATTTATGAGGTGCCATTAAATCTACTGGCCGAAAAAATGGACGACATTGTGGTGAAAAAGCTTAATCTGGAATGTAAAAAGACAGATTTAAGCCAATGGCGGGCTTTAGTGGAGAAAATAAAAAATCCCGAGCATCAATTGACCATCGCCATCGTGGGCAAATATGTTTCCCTGCACGACGCCTATTTGAGTATTGTGGAATCCCTGCGTCACGCTGGTTTTGACCGCCGTATTGACGTAAAAATAGAGTGGGTTAACTCCGAGCAGGTCACTAGGGATAACGTGGCTGAAAAATTAGGCCATGTTCAGGGGATTGTAGTTCCCGGCGGCTTTGGCGATCGGGGCATAGAGGGTAAAATAGAAGCTATCCGTTATGCGCGGGAAAACAACCTGCCGTTTTTGGGCATTTGTCTGGGTATGCAGCTGGCGGTTGTGGAATTTGGCCGCAATGTTTTAGGATTGACCAAGGCTAATTCTTCGGAATTTGGCGAGACTCCCCACCCAGTTATCGACCTTTTGCCGGAACAAAAAACCGTGGAGGAAAAAGGCGGTACCATGCGCCTGGGCTTATATCCCTGCCGTTTGAAGGAGGGGTCACAACCCCGGAACCTGTATGGCGAAGAGTTGATTGAGGAACGCCACCGCCACCGTTATGAGTTTAATAACGAATACCGGGAGCAATATGAGGGCAGCCAGCTGGAATTGGTCGGTACCTCTGTGGACGGTCGCTTAGTGGAAATGGTGGAACTGCGGGAACACCCTTATTTTGTGGGCTGTCAGTTCCATCCGGAATTTAAATCCCGGCCTAACAGACCTCATCCCCTATTTAAAGGGCTGATTAACGCTGCCTTTGATTTAGAAAAGCAGGGGAATTAAATAATAACCCTCTGTTAGGTAGCCAACAGCCTAAATGGGACATACAATAGCTAAAAAGCGCCAATGAGCGCGCCAGGGAAAGAGAGGAGCTTTCTTTTGTTAGAAGCTAGAATTATAGAAGAGCAAGACCGTGAGTTATTTGATACCTTTGTAGCCAACCACCCCCAAAAGGGCCATATTTTGCAAAGCTATGAATGGGGTGAAATTAAGGGCCAGGGCGAATGGACGCCCATACGCCTTTTAATCCAGCGGGACGGTGAAGCAGTGGCTGCAATTTCCATTCTTCAGCGCGGCGTGCCTCTGGGTAAAACGATTTTTTACGCCACCCGTGGCCCGGTAGTGGCTATTGACGACCAGGAAGCGGTAAAATACCTCATGGCTGAGGTGGGTAAAATTGCTCGGGAACGAAAGGCCATTTATTTAAAGCTTGACCCGGATGTAGACGTAAACGACGCTGCTTGGCAAGGATTTTTTCAGGAGTACGGCTTCATAAAGCCTGGCTCCGGCTCTGGTTTTGAGGGTATTCAGCCCCGGTTTGTTTTTCGCCTGGATATAACGCCGGACGAGGAAACCTTGATGAAAAATATGCACCAGAAAACCAGGTATAACCTGCGTCTGGCTGGCAAACGAGGCGTAACTGTTGAGGTGGCTGAGGATAAATCAAAGTTACGGGAATTTTACGACCTTCTTAAGGTAACAGCGGAACGGGATAAATTCCTGATTCGTTCATATAAATATTTTGAAGATATGTATGACTATCTGGTGCCTAAAGGCTACGGCCAACTTTTTTACGCTTATTATGAGGGTAAAATGATTGCCGCCACCTTTTATTTGCAATTTGGGGCGAGAGCCTGGTACCTTTATGGCGCCTCCGCCAATGAATACCGCAATGTGATGCCCAATTACCTGCTCCAGTGGACAATGATTCAGTACGCTAAAGAGCACGGTTGCACAATGTATGATTTCCGGGGCGTACCAGGTCAGGTACCACCGGAGCATCCCCTCTATGGTCTTTATAAATTTAAAAAGGGCTTTAACGGCGATTATGTGGAATTCATTGGGGAATATGATTTAATTTACAATAAAACCTTTTATAAATTATACGAAACTTTTGAGCCCCTGTACTACAAAGGCGTGCGTAAACTCATAAGCTTTAAGAAAAAACTTAAGGGCGGCGGAGGTAAATAAACCATGAGCCAATGGCGCAATGAGGATTTTTGGATAGAGATTGATCTCGATAATGTCCGCCGCAATTACCGGGAAGTAAAGAGCAAAATAGGGGGCCGTAAAGGCGTTATAGCCGTTGTTAAGGCGGATGCTTACGGCCACGGTTTAGTGGCGACAGCCAAAGCCTTAGAGCAGGAGCAGGTGGATATTTTAGCTGTAAGTCACTTCGGTGAAGGACGGGAGTTAAGAGAGCAGGGCATAAAAGCCCCAATACTTTTGATGACGCCGGCTTTACCGGAAAATTACGGGGCCATAGTTGATTTAGACCTCATTCCCACGGTGGATAATGCTGCCAACTTGGCCGCTCTGGCTGAGGCGGCCGGGGCAAAGGAATACCCCTTTCATTTAAAAATTAATACGGGCATGAACCGTTTTGGTTTAGATTTAGACGCTATACCGGAGTTCTTTAAAGAATTACATAAATATGGTAATATTAGATTGGCTGGGGTATTTTCCCATATAGCTACAGCTCTCAGTAAGGATCACCCCCAGACTAAACAACAAATAGCTAATTTTGAAGCGGCCTTGGCTGTAATACGTAGTAAAATAGATTATAACTTTGATGTGCATCTCTGTAACAGCGCTGCGGCTATAACTTGTCCTACAGCCCGTTACGATTATGTGCGGGTGGGTACTGTACTCTATGGCCAATTTCCGGCAGCCTATTTGCAGGGCAGTTTGTCCTTGGCCCATACTTGGCAGGCCAAGGCCAGAATTATAGAAGTGAGGCAAGCCGCCGCCGGTGCAAGGGTAGGTTATAGCGGCGACTATATGGTGAAAAAAAACCAGAGATTAGGGGTTATACCAGTAGGATATACTGATGGTTTTGGTATTCAGCCGCCTCTCAATAACGTATCTTGGAAAATATTTGTGCGCCAGGCTTTGAAATTATTGCGGAGCTTTGTGCGTAGAAGGCCTAATAACGTAGTTTATTTTGAGGGAAAAGCCCTGGCTGTAGTTGGCCGCATTGCCATGCAGACAGCGGTGATCTCTCTTGAGCATACCGACGCCGGTATTGGCGCCGTAGTCGACGTGCCTTTGCGGCGGACAGCTGTGGCGCCGTCAACTAAAAAAATTTATAAAGGAAGTGTTTAATATGCCATTGGTTACATCGAAGGAAATGTTTGCTAAGGCCTATGCCGGCGGCTACGCCATCGGCGCTTTTAACGTGAACAATATGGAAATAATTCAAGGTATCACTGAAGCCGCGGCGGAGGTTAGGGCCCCCCTTATTCTCCAGGTTTCCGCTGGGGCCCGTAAGTACGCTAACCATACCTATTTGATGAAATTGGTGGAAGCGGCGGAAATTGAAACCGGACTCCCCATTTGCCTGCATTTAGACCATGGCGATAGTTTTGAGCTCTGTAAATCCTGTATTGACGGTGGTTTTACCTCGGTTATGATTGACGGTAGTAAACAAAGTTTTGAAGACAATATTAAGCTCACCGCCGAGGTTGTGGCATACGCCCATAGTAAGGGTGTAACTGTGGAGGGTGAATTAGGGCGCTTAGCCGGTATTGAGGATGACGTTAACGTCAGCGATAAGGACGCCTCCTACACCCGCCCCGAAGAGGTTGAGGAATTTGTTAATCGCACTGGTGTGGATTCCCTGGCTATCGCCATTGGCACCAGCCACGGCGCTTACAAGTTTAAACCTGGTCAAAAGCCCCAGCTGCGTTTCGATATTCTGGAAGAAGTTGGCAAGAGACTGCCTAATTTCCCCATTGTTTTACACGGCGCTTCCTCGGTTATACCTGAATATGTGGAAATGATTAACGCTTACGGCGGGAATATGCCGGACGCCATTGGTGTGCCTGAAGATATGCTGAGAAAAGCGGCCTCTATGGCTGTGTGTAAAATTAATATTGACTCGGATCTGCGCCTGGCGATGACCGGTACTGTGCGCAAACATCTGGCTGAGCACCCAGAGCACTTTGATCCGCGCCAGTATTTGAAACCAGCCCGGGCTAATATTAAAGAGTTGGTTAAACATAAGTTGATCAATGTATTGGGCTGCGACGGTAAGGCCTAAGATAGGGGAGTGTGAAAATGGAACTGTATTTAGATACCGCTAACCTGCAAGAAATAAAGGAAATAGCAGCTTGGGGTGTTCTGGCGGGACTTACCACCAATCCTTCCCTCTTAGCTAAAGAGGGGGTTCCCCTAGAGGCTTTTATGGCTGAAGCTGAAAAATATGTTAAGGGTCCCTTAAGCTTAGAAGTTCTAAGCGAAGATGCCGAGTCAATGGTGGCGGAGGCCCAAAAGCTCAAGGCTTTTGGGGATAATATAGTGATTAAACTGCCCCTTACCGAGGAGGGCCTTAAAGCCCAGACAGCCTTAAAAAGCCAGGGCTATCACACTAACATGACCTTAGTTTTTTCTGCCAACCAAGCCCTCTTAGCTGCCAGAGCTGGAGCTACCTATGTTAGTCCCTTTGTGGGCAGGGTAGATGATATTGGCTCTGAGGGGAAAGCCTTAGTGGCGGAAATTAAAAGTATTTTCCAACAATATGGCTTGCCCACAAAAATTATAGCAGCCAGTATCCGCACTGCCCGTGATGTTGTTGACGCAGCCTTAGCCGGCGCCGATATAGCTACCATACCCCATGCTATAATGAAAAAAATGGTGCAACATCCACTGACTGACGCTGGTCTAGCCAAATTTAAGTCAGACTGGGCCAAAGCTTTTTCCCCGCAATGAGATGATTATAATTGCTGGCTTGGGAAAATAGACTGAAGAATTATACCTTAGAGTCTCCGGGAAAGACCCCGGAAGGAGGAAAAATATGCTAGAAAGAGCTTTAACTTTAGACTTTGTCCGTGTTACTGAGGCGGCGGCTTTGGCCTCCGGCTATTGGCAGGGCAGGGGTGACAAAATTGCAGCGGACGACGCTGCTGTACGCGGTATGCGCGCTGTGTTTGACACCATTGCCATTAATGGTACGGTAGTTATTGGCGAGGGGGAAATGGACGAAGCCCCCATGCTTTACATCGGTGAAAAGGTTGGTAATGCCAGAACTCCGGAAGTTGATATCGCCGTAGACCCCCTGGAGGGTACTAACCTGGTGGCTAAAGGCGGCAGCGGCGCTATTGCCGTTTTGGCGGCGGGGGAAAAAGGTGGTCTGCTCCATGCTCCCGATATGTATATGGATAAAATTTGCGTTGGTCCAGCGGCCAGAGGGCTGGTTCATTTGGATGACTCAGTGACGGAAAACATGCAAAAAGTTGCTAAAGCCCTTAATAAACGCCTGTGTGACCTGACGGTTGTGGTTTTGGATAGAGAACGCCACCAGCCCATAATTGACGAATTGCGGGATTGCGGCTGTCGTATTCAGTTGATCAGCGATGGCGATGTGGCGCCGGCTGTGGCCTGTGCCATTCCCGGTTCCGGTGTGGACGCTATGATTGGTATTGGCGGTGCGCCGGAGGGCGTAATCGCCGCCGCCGCCTTGAAATGTCTGGGCGGGGATATGCAGGGTCGTCTCTGGCCTGAGGACGATGAGGACCGGGCCAGAATGGAAGAGCTGGGTGTTGCCGATGACAACAAGCTCTTAACCTTAGAAGATATGGCCAAAGGTGATGAAGTTATGTTTGCCGCTACCGGCATAAGCTCCGGGCCTTTGTTGCGTGGCGTGACTTATCACGGTAGCTACGCTATAACCCACTCCTTAGTTTTGCGGGCCAAAACAGGTACCATTCGTTTTGTTGAGGCTACCCATGATTTCTCCAAAAAGCCTTTGATTAATATAATCCAAAAGGACGTTCCTGGCTTTCCAGGCTGATTTGGGTAATAATTATGGAATTACTATATACCAATGAAAATGGCGACCTGATGGTTGACCGAGAGTTAGAGGCAGCCGGTAGCCGGGGAACGGAAGTTATCAAAGCCAGCGATTTTATACCCATGCCGGAAGGGGCTACTCTAACTTCTTTACCCCACCGCGTACCGGTGGGCGTCAATGCCAGGGGGCGGGCTGAAGCCTCAATGCGGGGCGGTTGGCCGGTGGCGGCCCTTTTGCCCCAGGGCTTTACCCGCACTCTGCTGCCGGCTTACGAAACCCCCTCTGATGTGCCGGAACCAGTCCTGCCGCTCTTAGGTTATACTGCCGTGGCCATGCAAGACGGCGAGCTTATGGTAGCGGCGGTTCAAACAGACGAGCACAAGAAATGGCACCCCAATCATTTTAATACCAAGGATTTACCACGGCGCATTGAAAAGGTTAAGGCAGCCTTGCCCCATAACCGGATAATACAGCAGTTAGCCCATTGTTCTTTAGAATACGGTTGCTTTACTGCGCAAAACATATTTTACCGTCGTTGGGAGGGGGGGCTGCCAGTTTCCCGCTTCTGCAACGCTCGCTGCATAGGTTGTATTTCCGAGCAGGAAAGCCAGTGCTGCCCAGCGCCCCAAGGACGGATAAGTTTCCGCCCTAGGGTTAAAGAAATAGCGGAGGTTGGCGTCTTTCACCTCTCCGCCAAGGGGCGGGATAATATTATCAGCTTTGGCCAAGGCTGCGAGGGTGAGCCTTCCTTGGAAGCTGACCGTATTGCTAAAGCCATTAAGGTGATACGCCGGAATACCCCTGAGGGTACCATTAACATGAATACCAATGCCGGTCACAGCGGCTGTATTCAGCGGATTGTGGATAGCGGCCTCGATACTATGCGCGTGAGCCTGTTTTCAGCTATACCTGAGCACTATGCCGCATATTATCGACCTAAGGCTTATACCTTGGCGGATGTAAAAAATTCCATTCTCTATAGTGTGGAGAAGCAGGTGTACGTTTCTCTAAATCTCCTGGTTTTTCCCGGTTATACTGATCGGGAGGAGGAGATTGAAGCCCTGTTAAACTTTATAGAGGAGACAGGCCTGCAAAAGGTACAGTTGCGTAACCTTAACATAGATTGTGAATATTTTTATGATTCTCTAAACCTGGAACCGGAAAAATCTTTGGGCTTGGAGGAACTGATAAAACGCTTGCGCCAAAGCGGCGTGGAAGTGGGCAATTATTCTACACCGAAAATTTAAATAAAATGGCGGGGTTGTTAATATCACAATAGACAATAGCTTTCCAGGGCAGTAACCGGGTTTTTAGCGCAATTTGTTATGCTCCAGAAACGGCTTGCTTAAATAGCATAATAATTACTTAGAGTATTATTAGATTATATTGGGCAAGTAATTTTTCGCTCTTGGTGAGTAATAGGTGATTACTAGTTTAATGTCGGCAGTTGAGTCGGATTACGTTATATATTTAGGCTCTTTATCGCCTAATTTTGGGGGAATGGGAAAATTCGTGGACTGCAAAAAAACCAGAAAAACACCTTGCATTGTCTTAGTTCTTGTGTTATAATAATCTCTGCGTGAAAATATCCACCATACCGAATTGAGAAAAGAGAGGTGACAGGTATGAAAAAAGGTATTCATCCTGCTTATGAAGAAGTAGAGATCACATGCGCATGCGGTAACAAATTTACCACCAAATCCACTAAGAAGGATATCCGTGTTGAAGTTTGCTCCCAATGCCATCCCTTCTATACAGGAAGCAGACGTTTCTTGGTTGAAGAAGGCGGTCGTGTCGATAAATTTAAAAAGAAATACGGCCTCAAATAGACAAGCACACATTAAACAACGGAGCGCATGCTCCGTTTTTTGCTATCCGTAAAGCTACATATTTAAGCTTCAAGTTTAAATCTTAAAGTCATAGGCTTCAAGCTCCAATATTTAAGTTTCAAGCTTCAATCTTTTTAGAAAAGGAAAGCTATATTTTATGAAAAAACCTTTTTACTACGGCGGTCAGGCTGTCATCGAAGGCGTTATGATGATGGGGCCCAAGGAATACGCCGTTTCCGTTCGCAAGGAGAACGGTGAAATTGTGACCAAAAAGGAACCCGTAGATACTATAAAAAATAAATACCCTATCCTTAAATGGCCCATTATCCGCGGCTTTGTCAACCTGGTTGAGATGATGGTTCTAGGCATGAAAAATATTACCTGGTCTGCCAATCAGGCAGGGGAGGAAGATGAAGAACTGGGCTTTTGGGGTATGTTTTTAGCCATTGCCTTAGCTTTAGTGGTGGTAATCGGTTTGTTTATCGCCGCGCCGGTTTTTCTGGGCACTTGGCTCCACCCTGTTATCGGGGACTTTGGCCGCAGCCTGGTAGAAGGTGTTATACGCATAGCGGCCTTTATTTTGTATATAGTTTTGATCCGCCGCATGGAGGATATTCGCCGGGTGTTCCAGTATCATGGCGCTGAACATAAATCCATTGCCGCCTTGGAGCATGGCGATGAGCTGACGCCCCAAGCCGCAGCTAAGTATACGACCTTACATATGCGTTGTGGTACTGCCTTTATGCTTATGGTAATGATTGTGATGATTGTGGTTTTTACCTTTGTGGGCCAAACGGAAACCTCCTGGGCGCGGATTCTTATCAAGATAATCTCCATGCCTGTAATAGCCGGTTTAACTTATGAGGTTACGCGGTTTTGCGCCGGACATTGCCAGTACAAAATAGTACGCGCTCTGATGGCTCCGGGCCTGTGGATGCAGAAACTCACAACTGAGGAACCGGATTTGGGTCAGTTGGAAGTAGCTCTTACCTCCTTGAAGGCGGTTATACCCAATTATTACGAGGAGCACCCTGAAGAATTACCTGCCGTTAGTCAAGAGCTTAGCGGCAATAAGGAAATAGAGGACGTAAACGGATAATGTTCGATAAACTTAGTCAATTAGAAAAGAAATACGATGAACTCTCTGGCCTGATAAGCGACCCGGAGATTATTAACGACCAACACCAATGGCAAAAATATGTTAAGTCCCATTCGGAGTTAGAAGAAGTAGTGGCCAAATACCGCCAGTATAAGGACTGGTCGGCTGAGTTGGCAGGCACTTTAGAAATCTTAGCGGACGACCCCGACGAGGAAATGCGGGATATGGCCGAAAAAGACGCTGCGGAATTAAGATTAAAAATGGACGGCGCGGCAGAGGAATTGAAAATTCTCTTGTTACCTAAAGACCCTAATGACGCCAAAAATGTTATTATGGAAATAAGGGCTGGTACCGGCGGTGAAGAAGCGGCTCTTTTTGCCAATGATTTATATAAGATGTAC